>DATJXP010000215.1:0-4482 GCA_035500035.1 Candidatus Acidiferrum sp.
GCCGGGGCCCGGCGCAAACGGCTCCGGCCCGTTGTTGAGGCCGTGCACGATGGCGCTGTTCCAGCCGGCGTTGACCGCGATGTATTGCTTGCCCTTGACGCTGTACGTGATGGGACCTGCCACCGGCACCGAAACGGTCGGCGATTCCCACAGCTTTTCGCCGGTATCGGCTTTGTAGATCGCCAGCGTGCTGCGCATCGTGCCCTGCACCAGCAGGTTGCCGGCGGTGGCCATGGTGCCGCCGCCGAAATTGAACGGCAGGTTGATGCGGAATTTCTCGCGCTGCGTCACCGGGTCCCACGCCAGCAGATAACCCTTGTCGCTGTTGTTGACGATGTCGTTGATCTTCTTGCGCAGGATGGGATCGGTGATCGGGTTGGAGCCTATCGTCGTGCGGCCGAGACGGAACTTGAACTGGCCGTCAGGCAATCGCGACAGCGCCATGTACTGCTCCTGCACCGGAATATAGACCAGGCCGGTCAACGGGCTGTACGACATCGGGTTCCAGTTGTGGGCGGCGTTCGGCGTGATGATGCGCGGCTCGATCTGGACCATAGCTTCCGGGTTGACGTTGGGGCGACCGGTTTTCATGTCGATGTGCGTGGCCCACGTGTTGGGCACGAAGTTGTCGGCCGACAGCAGCTCGCCAGTGGCGCGATCGAGCACGTAGAAGAAGCCGTCCTTCGGCGCGTGCATGATGACCTGGCGCGTTTTGCCGTTGAGCTTCAGATCGGCCAGCATCAGCGGCGACGTGCTGTCGTAGTCCCACTGTTCGCCAGGCACTTCCTGGTAGTGCCACACGTATTCGCCGGTCCTCGCCTTCACTGCGACGATGGAAGCGAGGAACAGGTTGTCGCCGCCTTCGGGACTGCGGAACGCCTGCGGATGCGGCGAACCGTTGCCGGTGGCGAAATAGACGTAATCCAGCTTGGGATCGTAAACGATGGTGTCCCAGTCGTTGCCGCCACCGCCGGTCTTCCACCATTCGCCGTTCCAGGTTTTCTCGGCGATTTCCTTTAGCGGCTTGTCGGACACCACGCCATCCGGTTTCGACGGATCGCCCGGCACGATGTAGAACTTCCACAGCTGCTTGCCGGTTTCGCCGTCGTAGGCCGACATGTAGCCGCGGGCGCCAAAATCGCCGCCGGCGTTGCCGATCACGACGATGCCGTCCTTCGTCACGCGCGGCGCGCCGGTGATCGCCAGCGGCTGGTCGGGATCGGCGGTCTGCGTGCTCCACACTTCCTTGCCGGTCGCGGCGTCGAGCGCAATCATGCGGCCGTCGAGTGCACCGAGGTAGAGCTTGCCATTCCACGCCGCAAGGCCGCGGCTGTACGAACCGCAGCAAGCCACGGCGCCGGCTTCCGGCGTGATGTGCGGATCGTAGGTCCACAGCACGTTACCGTTGGTGGCGTCGTACGCGGTGGTGATGTCGAACGCCGAGATGTTGTACATCACGCCGTCGATCACCAGCGGCGTCGCCACCACGCCGCGATAGGTGCCGAGATCGGCGTACCACGCCAGGCCCAGCCGATTCACGTTCTTGTCGGTGATCTGTTTCAGCGGGCTGAAGCGTTGCTCGTCCCAGGTGCGGCCGTACGACATCCACTGGCCGGCATTGTCGTCGTTGGTGTGTTCCATGCGCTGCGTGGTGACGGCAGCAGCTGGTTTGTCGGCGGCCCAGGCCGGCGTCGCAACGGCGCAACCGGTGGCCAGGGCAATAATCAAGGCAGTACGAATTTTACTGGACATCATGGTGGTTATATTTCTTCTGGTTGATTGAAAGAGAAATTGAACGAGACGGCGCTCAGCAGTGCTCGCGCGCTTTCCAGGTGGCGTCGAACTTGTCGGGCAGACCGCTGTCGGAACTGATGCAGCGGGCGGAGATCAGCCACTTGCCGTCACGCTTGACCAGCACGGTGTCTTCGCGGCCCTGCTCGGTGACCATCGGCGCCTTGCCGACGCCGTTGTTCATCACGCCGGTCCAGATCACGTGCGCGGTGGCGGTGTTGCCGTTCACTTCGATGATGGGATTGGTCAGCAGCATGTTGCCGCGGCGGTAGCCTTTCGGTTTCGGCGCCGGCTTGGCGTTGGGATCGGGCGCATACAGCTCTTCGATTTCCTTGGGTCCGTGCGCCACCATGCCATCGACGTCGAGCACGGCGTCGGCGGTAAAGTAGTTGGACAAGTCATGGCCCTTGCCGAGCGACAGATCGTAGTAGTAACGCGTGATGACGTCTTCGACCTGGATGCGGTCGAGCAGGGTTTCCATCGTCACCGGCTTGGGTTGCGCCAGCACCGGGCCGACCAGTGCCGCAACCGAGGCCAGCACGACCACACGCACGGCGCGCAACAAGGAATGACGTTTGACGGTGAAACCGGACATGTGGAACCCCCTCTCGTGTGACGTTTTATTGGTATCGATGCAGCGACCACATCGGTTTTTGCGACCGCCGGGATCATATCGTAAGCCGTCCGGTCGTCACAAATGATTGCCCGGCCTGCTGCATTTTCCCGTACAGTGTGGCGCAATCCACTGTCGACGCCACCGCCGGGAGCCTTGCCCTTGGGCGACATCATCCACTCCAACGGACTTTGCCGGAATTGCGGGCTGTGCTGCGACGGCACGTTGTTCGTGCACGGCGTGCTGGCCGCCGACGACGACATGCAACCCTGGCAAGGAACCGCGCTGGAAACCGTCGCCGGCGAAATCCGTTATCCCGAACCGTGCCGGCATTTCAGCCACGATCATTGCACGATTTATTCGCAGCGGCCCGCCTGTTGCCGCGGCTTCCGCTGCGCGCTGCTGCAGCGAGTCGAGAACGGCGAAGTCGAGCAGTCGGCGGCGGCGGCCATCGTCCGGCAAACACGCCAACTGGCCGACATCGTAAAACCCTGGCTGATCGAGGTTACCGGCGGCAATGCCACACAATCTTTCCGTCAGCTGAGTCGCAAGATCGACGCCTTGCCGATGCAGCCCGACGCTGCGACACAGCAACGACATCTGCAACTCGGTACGCTGGCGATCACGCTGCAACGCTATTTCGAAGTCCCCGAACGCACCGACGGCAACGAGGACTGACCGTGCTGGACGAAATCCTCTCCAAGACCGCGTTTTATGCCAGTGCCATAGCCTTCCTGGCCGGCTTGCTGCTCGCGGCCTTCACCGGCTCGGCCCGCGTCGTCAAAATTTTCATCGCCGTCGTCAGCGCCATTTTCGCGGTGGTGGCCATTGCCGGGTTGGCGCTGACACACGGCCTGCTGGTGTTCCTGCTGATCCAGCTCATCGTCGTGGTGATCCTGCTGGATTTCGTCGTGGTGATCGGTGCCGTGTGCGGCGGCGGCATCTACCTGCTGTTGCACCGGAAATGGAGTCCGCGTTTACATGAACAGGAACTGGCGGAGTTTTTACCGGTGACGGAATTCGCGGCACAGGAAGGCATCGACGAAGAGCGCATCCTGGCGCGGCTGAAAACCGGTTATTACCGCGGCGGCCGGTATCGCGGAGTCTGGCACATCCATCGCTCGGAGCTGACGCGCGACGGTGGTAGCGAGCGTCCCGCGCTGGAGCCGGTGAAATCGAAAGGCAAACCGCTCGACATCGCGCCGGGCGACTAGGGTCACTGCGGCTTGTTGCAGCTGACGGTGCCCTGCTCGAAATAAGCGGCCTTCACTTTTTCGCCCGGTACCATGTCGCGCACCCACGCCTTGGCGACGGCGACGGGGTCGGTGATCTTGTCGCGGTAATCGTGCGACTTGCTGGCGGGATCCCACAACCACAGCCGCGCACTGCCGACCGGGTACTCGAACACCACGACGCGGTGGCGCCAGCGTTCGGATTCGATCAGCAGCGTCCGCGTGCTGACGTTGGCCGAGCACAGCGCTTCGATCATCTTGTCGGCTTCCGGCAGCACGCCCTGGTTGAAGGCGAAGTCGGAGGCCGCGAGCGCCAGACCCGTCGTCAGTCCTATCGCCAGCCCGATCACCAGCCCGGTCACCAGCCCAGTTACCAGTCCAGTCGCCAGCGGCAACGCCATCACCTTGGCCGGCAATGCTCCGACGATCTTTCCGGGGTCAAGTGTCTTCATCAGAATGCCCTTTTGCCGCTGCCGGGTATGCTAATCTTGGCTTCGCACGGATGACAACCGGCCTCCACTCGTGCAGTACGGCACCTCGATGGAATGACTTCATGAAAATCGTGATCACGATTCTCGCCGCGATTCTGACGTGCGGCTGCGCTTCCGAACCGCCCGTGCACGTGCCCGACATCGTCGGCCAGGCCAGCAACGCCTGTCTGCCGGAAGCGATCCTGATGGCGGAATCCTTTCACAAGCAAGGCATCCAGGCGCGCATTCTCATCATCAATACCAGTACCTTCAGCCATGCTGCGGTGGTGTTCCTTTACCCCAGCAACATGCCGGCGCTGTGGGTGTGGGATTCCACCACCAAGTCGATCCAGGTCAAGGCCGATTTCGACGACCC
>DATJXP010000216.1:0-12959 GCA_035500035.1 Candidatus Acidiferrum sp.
CTGGCGGCTGCCTTCAACGACATGGTGCAGTTGCACCACAGTCGCCAGCCGGAATGGCGCAAGCTGTGCCGCAATGCCGCCGCCGCGCGCTTTACCTGGGATCAGACCGTCGAACACTATCTGCAGCAACTATATGGAGTGACGCACTGATGAGTAATGCCTTCGACATCGTCATCTTCGGCGGCTTCGGCGATCTGGCGCTGCGCAAACTGCTGCCGGCGCTGTACCGCCTGGAAATATCGGGCAAGCTGCCCGGCGGCTCGCGCATCCTGCTGGCGTCGAGTTCGGCCGGCGTGCCGGGCAAGGACGTGGCGGCAGTGAAGGACTGGCTCGGTAAGCAGCTCAACCCCAACGAGAGTCCGGAGTCGCACTGGCCGCAATTCAGCCAGCGGCTGCTGCCGTTGCAGATCGACGTGACCACCAATGACGATCATTGGCAGGCGCTGGCCGAGTTGCTGAACGCCAAGCCCGCGCACGAACGCATCTTCTTTCTGGCGATGCCGCCGTCGCTGTTCGACCAGACTTGCGTCAATCTGGCGGCGCGTCAGCTGATCGCGCCGACCTCGCGCGTCGTGCTGGAAAAACCGCTCGGCCACGACCGCGCCAGCGCATTCGAGATCAACCAGGTGGTGGCGCGTTATTTCGCCGAGCCGCAGATCTTCCGTATCGATCATTACCTCGGCAAGGAAACGGTGCAGAACCTGCTGGCGCTGCGTTTCGCCAACGAACTGTTCGAGCCGCTGTGGAACGGCCAGCACATCGACCACATCCAGATCAGCATCTCCGAACAGATCGGCCTCGAGAACCGCAAGGTGTTCTACGACCAGACCGGCGCTATGCGCGACATGGTGCAGAACCATTTGTTGCAGTTGCTGTGCCTGGTGGCAATGGAGCCGCCCAACAAGCTGCAAGCCGACAAGATCCGCACCGAAAAACTGAAGGTGCTGCAATCGCTGCGGCCGGTCACCGGCCACGACATTCCGCGCTATGTCGTGCGCGGCCAGTACGTGCGCGGCATCCTGGCCGGGCAGGAACTGCCGTCGTACGCCGAGGATCTCGGCCACGACAGCGATACCGAGACTTTCGTTGCGCTCAAGGCCAACGTGGACAACTGGCGCTGGAGCGGCGTGCCGTTCTACCTGCGCACCGGCAAACGCATGCGGCAGCGCTGCGCCGAAATCGTCATCCAGTTCCGCACGTTGACGCACAACGTGTTCGAGGGTGGCGCCGGCACGCTGCATCCGAACCGTCTGGTGATCCGCCTGCAGCCGGACGAAGGCATGCAACTGGTGCTGATGTCGAAGAAGATGAATCAGGTGGAGCTGCAATTGCAGCCGGTGGCGCTGAACCTCAACTTCCACGACACCTTCGCCAACTTCAGTTCGGATGCGTATCAACGGTTGCTGCTGAACGTGATCCAGAACGATCTCAGCCTGTTCGCGCACGTCGATGAGTCGTTGCTGGCGTGGAGCTGGGTCGATCCGATCATGGCGGCGTGGAAACGCAACGAGCCGCCGATGCACACCTACGAGGCCGGTACCTGGGGTCCCGATGCGGCTGCGGCATTGCTGCACCGCGACAACCGCACCTGGCACAACAACGGTTTCAACAGCAACGTGCGCAATCTGATGAAATCGGGCGGGCAATGATGACAGCCGTTCACGAACAACGCTTCGACACCGCGGCCGCGCTGCAACAGGCGCTGCTGGCATGGAGCATCAAGTGCATCGAACAGGATCTGCGCGAGCGATCTGCGATCAGCTTGTTGCTGTCGGGAGGGCGCACGCCGATTCCGTTCTACTGCTGGTTGTCGCAAACCGACCTGCCATGGCAGCGAATACAACTGGCCCTGGTCGATGAGCGCTGGGTGCCGGTCGAGGATGGCGCCAGCAACGAAGGGGCGATCCGTGCCGCCTTTTTCGACAATTCCACCGCATTGGCGCAATTGGTGGCGATGAAAACCACGGCGGCGCACGCGGTGAACGCGGTGGCGGAATGCAACGACTGCTATGCCACGCTGGCATGGCCGCCGACGTTGGCCGTGCTCGGCATGGGCGCCGATGGCCATACGGCATCGCTGTTCGCCGGCGCTCATGGTTACGAAGCCGCCTTGACCAGCACGGCGTTCTGCGCAGCCATCGAGGCCAAGCCGTCGGCTGTCACCGGTGCCTGTACCGAGCGTATGACGCTGACGCTGAACGCGCTGTTGCAGAGCCGGCGCATCGCGTTGCTGATCAGCGGCGACGACAAGTGGCAGGTATACCGCAAGGCGTTGGCAGCCGAAAATCCTGCGCTGCCGGTGAGTATGGTGCTGCGGCGTGCCGCGGCGGTCGAGGTATTCTGGAGTCCGTAGTGAGCAACCGAGCGAGCCGATCATGAATCCCATAGTCGAACAAGTCACCCGCACCATCATCGAACGCAGCAAAGCCACGCGCGCAGCCTACTTGGCCAGGATCGAAGCGGCGCAAGGCAAGGGTCGCCAGCGTGAACACCTGGCCTGCGGCAACCTCGCTCACGCGCTGGCGGCCTGTTCCAGTGCCGACAAGGACACGCTGGCGGCGGGCACGCGCGTCAACATCGGCATCGTCACCGCGTACAACGACATGCTGTCGGCGCATCAGCCGTATCACGATTATCCGGAACAACTGAAAAACGAAATCATGCGCGCCGGCGCGGTGGCGCAAGTGGCGGGCGGTGTGCCGGCGATGTGCGATGGCGTCACGCAGGGGCAAGACGGCATGGAACTGTCGCTGTGGAGCCGCGACGTGATCGCGCTATCGACCGCGGTCGCGCTCAGCCATGCGATGTTCGACGGCATGCTGCTGCTCGGCATCTGCGACAAGATCGTGCCGGGCTTGCTGATCGGTGCGCTCAGTTTCGGTCATCTGCCGGCGCTGTTCGTGCCGTCGGGGCCGATGCCGTCCGGCATCAGCAACAAGGAAAAACAGAAAGTGCGCCAGCTGTATGCCGAGGGCAAGGCCAACAAGGCACAGCTGCTGGAATCGGAATTGAAGTCTTACCACAGTCCTGGCACCTGCACGTTCTTCGGTACCGCCAACAGCAACCAGTTGCTGCTGGAGTTGATGGGGCTGCAATTGCCGGGCAGTTCGTTCGTCAATCCCGGCACGCCACTGCGCATCGCGCTGACCAAGGCGGCGGCACGGCACATCGTCAACCTGGCGGTGCGCAGCGAGGATCAGCGGCCGCTCGGTCATGTCGTTGATGAAAAAGCCATCGTCAATGCCATGGTGGGCCTGGTAGCGACCGGCGGTTCGACCAATCACACGATCCATCTGGTCGCGGTGGCGCGTGCGGCCGGCATCCTGATCAACTGGGACGATTTCGCGGCGCTGTCGAAAGCGACGCCGTTGATGGCGCGCATCTATCCGAACGGCGAAGCCGACGTGAACCAGTTCCAGCAGGCCGGCGGCATGGCGGTGCTGACGCACTCGTTGCTGGAAGCCGGGTTGGTGCATGCCGACGTGTTGACCGCCGCGCCGGCGGCGGGGCTCTCGCAATATCAGCAGGCGCCGGTGCTCGTCGGCGAAGGCGTGCAATGGCAGACGTCGGCGGCGGGTTCCACCGACACCGGAGTATTGCGCGACGGCAAGGCGCCGTTCGCGCCCAGCGGCGGCATTCATTTGATGAGCGGCAATCTCGGCCGCGGCATCATCAAGATCAGCGCGGTAAAACCCGAGCATTGCGTCATCGAAGCCGAAGCAGTGGTGTTCGAGGAGCAGCAACAACTGATCGATGCGTTCAAGGCCGGTGCCCTCGATCGCGATTTCGTCGCCGTGTTGCGCTACCAGGGTCCACGTGCCAATGGCATGCCCGAGTTGCATCAGCTGACGCCGACGCTGAGCGTGTTGCTCGACCGCGGCTTCAAGGTGGCGCTGGTCACCGATGGTCGTATGAGCGGTGCATCGGGCAAGGTACCGGCAGTGCTGCACCTGTGGCCGGAAGCTGCGTCGGGCGGCCCGCTGGCGCTGGTGCAAAACGGTGATCGCATACGCGTCGACGCAACCTCCGGCACGCTGGAGCTGCTGGTCGCCGCCGCTGAATTGAAAAAACGCATTCCGGCCAGCAGCGGCAGCGGCTCGCACGCGCACGGTTGCGGCCGCGAATTGTTCGCCAACTTCCGCGCCGTCGTCGGCAGTGCGGAAGAAGGCGCTTGCAGTCTGATGTAAGCAAAAACGGGAGATCGATAATGTTGACCGCATTGCAGGTGATGGAAACCGGGCCGGTGATTCCGGTCATTACCATCGACAAGGCCAGCGAAGCGCTGCCGTTGGCCAAGGCGCTGGTGAAGGGTGGCATCAAGGTGCTCGAACTGACGTTGCGCACCAAGGCGGCGATGGGGGCCATCACCGAACTGCGCAGCAAATTGCCGGAAGCCATCGTCGGTGCCGGCACGGTGCTGGATGCACAGCAGGCCGAGCAGGCGAAGGCGGCCGGCGCGCTGTTCCTGGTCAGTCCGGGCAGCACGCCGAAGGTGCTGGATGCCGCCGCCGCCACCGGCTTGCCGCTGCTGCCCGGTGCTTGCACGCCGAGCGAAGTGATGGCGTTGCTCGAACGCGGCATCACCGAACAGAAATTCTTTCCGGCCGAAGCAGCTGGTGGCGTCGACATGCTGCGTTCGATTGCGGCACCGATTCCGCAAGTGAAGTTTTGTCCGACCGGCGGGCTGACGCCGGACAATGCCAGCGCCTATCTCGCGTTGCCGAACGTGGTGTGTATCGGTGGCTCGTGGATGGTCAGCCGCAAGTTGATCGAGGCCAAGCAATGGACCGAAATCGAACGGCTGGCGCGGCTGGCGGCGGCACTGAAATCCTGAGCGGGGTTTATTTGCGCTCCGTCATTCCCGCCAACGCGGGAATCCAGCACAATCGCTGCACGAGTTCCGCAACAGCAAGACGCCGGTCATGAGCACACTCGCCATCGTCGCCGACATCGGCGGCACCAATGCACGTTTCTGCACGGTCGATCTGGCAGTGCCGCCGTCAGTGGCCGGCTTGCAGCACGAGCGGAAATTCCACTGCGCGGATTTTCCCGACATGGCCGCGCTGGTGCGCGCCTACGTGCAAGGTGCGCCGCTGGGAGCCGCGGTAACACAACTCTGCATCTGCGTGGCCGGCGCGGTCGAACGCGACGAAGTCTACATGCCCAATCGCGGTTGGACTTTCAGCCGCAAGGCCGTGGCCGACGCAGTGGGCCGCCCGATACATTTCATCAACGACTTCACGGCGCAGACCCACAGCATCGCCACGCTGCAAGCCGGCGAGATCGAGTGGCTGGGCGAACCCCGACCCACCGGCAACCGCGTATTTGCCGTGGTGGGGCCGGGCACCGGGCTTGGTGTCGGTGCCATGACCGAGCGTCACGAAGCGATTCCATCCGAAGGCGGTCACAACAGTTTCGCGCCGCAGAACTCGCATCAGCTGCAATTGCTGCAAACGTTGTGGCAACAGATGCCGCGCGTCGATATCGAGCGGGGTGCGTTGTCAGGCCCGGGCCTCGAGCGCCTGTACTGGGCCAACGCCAAGTTGCAGGGCAGGGAAGCGCACATGCCGGCGCCGGAGATCGCCAAGGCGGCCAAAGTGGGCGACCCGTTTGCCGTGGCGGTGGTGCGCGATTTCTTCGACATCCTGGCCGCCTATGCCAGCGACATGGCGATGGTGTTCGGCGCGGTCGATGGCGTTTACATCGTCGGCGACATGCACGTGCAACTGCGCGTGCTCAACAACGTCCACCGCTTCCGCGAAAAGTTCGACGACAAGGACAACTACCGGCCGTACTGCAGTCGCATCCCGCTGGCACTGGTGACGGCGCAGGATACCGGGTTGCGCGGTTGCTGGCGGTTTCTGGAATTGGAGCAGGGCTGAAATCGTCCACTCAAGCCGGCAGTTGTTGCGTCAACTCACAGATAGCCGCCGACTGCCTGCAATGGCACCGGATTTCCCGCTTGCTCGATCCAGACTGCGATGGCGTGCTTGCCGGGAGCCTTGCCGCCGGCATCGAGATGAAAGGCAAGGTTGGCGGAAGAGGCCACGACCGGTTTGGCATCCCAGGTCAGCACGGCGAAATTGTGGATCAAACGGCGGCCGGCATTTTCACCGGCAGTGATATCGGCGCCCAGTCCCATGCCAAGCCTGGCGATCCTGACCAGCAGTTTTTCGGTTCCGGGATTTTCGATGTGCACGCTGAAGTTGTCATTGCCCTCGTCATAAACGGCAAGTTGCAGCGGAGAAGATTTCCCTGACGGCGGTATCCGGTTGTTTGGCCAGTTTCGCCATTCCTTGCCATCGATCATCACGGCTGGAGTATAGATCGAAGGTTTTGCCCAGTTGCGTGCCAGGTCCTGTTGTCTTTTGGTCATCGATCCGGACGAGAGGCCGTCTTTCCAGCCGAGGTCATTCCAGTAATCGACGTGGAATACCACGGGCACAAATACCCGCCACAAGCCGGGATCTTGCTGCAAGCTGGACATCCAACTATCGGCAGGTGGGCAACTGGAACACGATTCGGAACTGTAAAGCTCGACCAACCGTACTTGTTCGGTGCCGTTTTCGGCAACCAGCCGGTGGGCCTTGGCTTGCATGCTGACGATCAAGCCAATAGCAAGGAATGCGGTGCGTATCTTCATGGTGGCTCCTCCGTTTTCCTGTCAGAGAGAGCCGGATGCAAAATGTTACAGCGAGAGGCGTCGATAAATTCAGAAGCCTGCTACGCCGCCGACGTTGCGCGGATCGCTGACGCCTTCCAGTTTGCCGCCGTTGACCAGTACGCTGTTGGCATCGCCGATGCCGAAGCTGCCGCCGCTCAAGCCCTTGTGGCCCATGGCTTTGAGTTCGTTCAGCGCGGCGTCGTCCTTGATCGCACCGTTCTCGTAGCGCACGTTGTCAGGCATCCACTGGTGATGGATGCGGCCGCTGGTGACGGCCTGTTCGGCGTTCATGTGATGGTCGAGCACGTTGACGACTACTTGCAGCACCGTGTTGATGATGGTGGAGCCGCCGGGTGAACCGGTCACCAGCAACACCTTGCCGCCCTTCATGACGATGGTCGGCGTCATCGAGCTGAGCATGCGCTTGCCGGGCTGGATCTCGTTGGCGTCGCGGCCGATCAGGCCGTAGGAGTTCGGCGTGTTGGGTTTGCTGGAGAAGTCATCCATCTCGTTGTTCATCAGGATGCCGGTGCCGGGAATGACGATGCGGTTGCCATAGCTGCGGTTCAGCGTCGTCGTCATCGATACGGCGTTGCCCTTGCTGTCGACCACGGAGAAATGCGTGGTTTGCGGACTTTCTTCCGGCCACTTGCCGGCGCCGATTTTCGCGCTGTCGCTGGCGTGCTGCGGATCGAAATCGCTGAAACGCTGTTTCGCGTAATTCTTGTCGATCATCTTCGCTGCCGGCACCTTGACGAAGTCGGGATCGCCGAGATATTCGGCGCGGTCGGCGAAGGCGCGACGCTGCGCTTCGATCAGCAAGTGCACGCTGGCAGAACTGCCGAAGCCGAGTTTGCCGAGATCATAGGGCTCCAGCATGTTCAACATCTGCACCAGCAACACACCACCGGAAGAGGGCGGCGGCATCGACCACACGTCGTAGCCGTGGTAGGTGCCGTGGATCGGCTCGCGCCAGACCGGTCGATAGTTTTCAAGGTCAGCCTTGCTGATCAGACCGCCTTGCTTCTGCATTTCGGCAACTATCTTGTCGGCGACGTCGCCCTGGTAGAAACCGTCGCGCCCTTGCTTGCTGATTTTTTCCAGCACGTCGGCGAGGTCTTTTTGTATCCAGCGCTCACCGGCCTTGTACGGTTCGCCATCGTGGGTGAACTTGGCGAGCGAGGCGGGATATTGCTTGAAGCCCTGCAGGTTTTCGGCGAACTGGCCAGCGATGTCGTCGTTGAGGATGAAGCCTTCGCGCGCCAGTTTGATCGCCGGAGCCATTACCTGGGCACGCTTCATGGTGCCGTATTTCTCGAGCGCATCGAGCAGACCGGCAACGGTGCCGGGCACGCCGGACGCTTGCAGGCTGTTCACCGCACGGTTGCGATCGACGTTGCCGTTGGCATCGAGAAACATGTCGCGGCTCGCGGCGGACGGCGCTTTTTCGCGATTGTCCTGGGTGACGACCTTGCCGTTGGCGAGTGCGATCACCATGAAACCGCCACCGCCGATGTTGCCGGCGGAAGGATAGGCCACTGCCAGCGCGAATGCAGTGGCCACCGCGGCATCCACCGCATTGCCGCCCTGTTGCAGTATCTGTTTGCCGACATCGGAAGCGATGGCGGAGCGTGATGTGACGATACCGCTGCTGGCTATCAGCGTTTCCGCCGAGCAGGTGCAAGCTACGACAAAAGCAAGACAAAAACGGGCAATACGCAGGGGATTCATACAGGGTCCAAGGCAACGAAAAACAATGAGGGCGGCCGGCAGGCCTGCCTGCATCATGCCATTGTGTGGATGAATCGAAAAGTCAGATTGAGCCTTTCACCCACGAGACCGGGCTGCTTGGGAATCTGGTGCAAGTAATGTCGTTGCACGCCGCTGCCCATCAGCAGCAGCGAGCCGTCGGCAAGATCGATCACAGTCTTGCCGAGCTCACGTCGCGTGCGGTGCTTGAATTCGAAACGGCGCGTGGTGCCAAGGCTGAGCGAAGCGATGTGCGGGTCGGGGCCGAGTTCACGCTCGTCGTCGGCGTGCCATGCCACGCTGTCATTGCCGTGGCGATAGCGGTTGAGCAATACCGAGTTGAACTGCAGCGCAAGCCGCTGCTGCAATTCGGCGCGGATCGTGGCGAGCAGTGGAGTCCAGGCGTTCAGCGTGAGTTTGAGTCCGGAATAACCGTAATGGCTGTTGGCATCGCCGTACCAGGCTTGCAGGCGCGGCACTGCCACCGGCTTGCCGCCGAACGACAGCGTGTCCTGCTGCCATGCTGTCTCGTGCAGCAGTTGCCGGAAATGGGCGGAGGCGAGGGCGGCGGAGTAAAAGTGCGGGAAATACAGCAGTTCGGCATCAGGCAAGACGATGCGCTCGCCATGCCCGGCCGCGGCAAGACCGGGCAGAGTGCCCTGCATGCTGGTGATGTATCAGCCGAGCAATTGCAGCAGCGCAGCTTTCTTGTCGTGCGGCAGATTCTGCAGTCTGCGCTCCAGTTCGGATTCGGTGCGATCCTGGACCGGCTGGATCCTGTCGTCGCCGCTGGCTTCCGCCATTTGTTGCAGCAATTGCTGGCGGATGTGGCTCTCCAGCACCATGATGATTTCGGAGTTCATGCTGCGGCGGTTGGTTTCGGACAACTGGCGGATCTGGTCGCGCAAGCCGAGCGGCAGCCGGATCACGAACTTCTCCACCAGCGACGGGCCCGACTTCTGGTCATCTTGTGCTTGCACTTGAACTTCAACGAGGCTGTCATTGCTCATTGCCATTGCTCCTGTAATCAGCAGTGCGTAATGGATGGATCACAATTGATTCACAATAACCCACATGATAAGCGCTGCAATCGTTTTGCCACCAGATGGTAAAACAGGAATTTTTCCCGGTTTTGAGATTTATGGATCAATTTGACTTGTTTGTGATCGGCGGCGGATCGGCTGGAGTCCGGGCGGCCCGCATGGCGGCTGGCTTGGGCGCCAAGGTGGCCTTGGCCGAGAGTGGCCCGTTGGGGGGCACCTGCGTCAACGTGGGGTGTATTCCCAAAAAGCTGTACAGCATGGCGGGGCATTTCCGGTCGGATTTCGAGGATGCCGCCGGTTTTGGCTGGCGGTTGGGGCAGGTGACGTTCGATTGGCCGACCTTGCGTGATAACAAGACCGCGGAAATCAGCCGACTCAACGGCATCTATCAAAGTCTGCTGGAAAAGGCAGGGGTCACGATACTGCGCGGGCATGCCCGTCTGGTTGGCCCACGGCAGGTGAGCGGCAACGGCCAGTTTTTTACGGCTCGACATGTACTGATTGCAACCGGTGGCCGCCCGCTGTCGCCAGACTTCGACGGGCATGAGTTGGCGTTGGTGTCGGACCGGATTTTCGACTTGCCGTCCCTGCCCAAGCGACTGCTGATATTGGGTGCTGGTTATATCGGCGTGGAATTTGCCGGCATTTTTGCTGGTTTGGGCGTCGATACCACGCTCAGTTGGCGCAGCGAGTTGCCACTCAAGGGTTTTGACGACGATGTGCGGCGACATTTCACCAGCGAATTGGCCAAGCACTGCCGGCTGCTGCCATCCACCCGTATTGCATCGCTGCAGCGCGCTAGCAGTGGGCTGCTGGCACACTTCGCCGATGGCGGTCAGTGGGAAGGTGACCAGGTACTGGCTGCCACCGGTCGTGTTGCCAATGTGGCCGGACTGGGATTGGAAACCACCGGTGTGACACTGGCGGCAAACGGCACGATTGCAGTCGATGCACACTACCGTACGACCGAGCCCTCCATTTGGGCTATTGGCGATGTGGTCGGCCATAAAGCCCTGACTCCGGTTGCCTTGGCCGAAGCGATGGTAGTGGTTGACCAGTTGTTCGGTGACGGCAAACGGCCTGCGCTGGATTATGCGCTGGTGCCTACTTCCGTGTTCAGTCATCCCAATGTCGCCACCGTCGGCCTCACCGAAGCCGAGGCGAGGAGCCAGGTCGGTGAACTGGCGATCTACGAAACCGACTTTCGTCACTTGCGGCACACCTTGTCGGGTCGGAATGAACGTACCTACATAAAGGTGGTGGTCGATGCCCGGACTGACCGCGTGCTCGGCATGCACATGGTCGGCGCCGACGCTGGCGAGATCATCCAGGGTTTTGCTGCTGCGTTGGTTTGTGGCGTGACCAAACGCCAACTCGATCAGGCCGTCGGTATTCATCCGACGGCGGCCGAGGAGTTCGTCACGTTGAGAACCCGTAGCCGGTAATAAGACGTCCCGGAAGCGGATAAGAGGGTTGGACGAAGCAACAGGTCCAGCCATGTTGCCGGCCACTTTACTCCATTTGTTATTTCCGGTAATCTTTATTATCGGAAATTATATCAACAGCTGGAATCCACCTTAAGTTTTTATTACTTCTATAACTAATACAGTTAGTTAGGTGTATTAATTAATGAAAAGTCTCGCTCCCCCGGTGCCGTTTTTCGATACTTTGGAATCGATGCCGAATCCGTATCGTCATCGCATCGCCAGCGTCGACCATCTGCAACTGGACCCGGTGCCTCCCAATGCAGTCGAGGACTACCAGTACGCCAGCGAGTTCCTTTACAGCTATCGCGGCAGCCCGGATACCTTCTCCACCTATCGGCGCGAGATCGAGCACTTCCTGCACTGGTGCTGGCTGGTAGAAACCAAGTCGTTGAAGGACATCCGCCGGGAAAACATCGAGGACTACGTCGAGTTTGCCCGCAAGCCGCCAAAGGGTTGGATCGGCACCAGCAACGTGCCACGCTATCTGGATCACCAGGGCCAGCGCACACCCAATCCGGATTGGCGTCCATACGTGGTCAATGGCAGCGAACAGCCCGCAGCGGCCTACCAGTTGTCGCAAAGCGGCGTTCAGTCGCTGTTGGCGGTTTTAGGAAGTTTCTTCAACTTCCTGATTCAGGAGGAATATCGCGATGCCAACCCGGTGGCGCAAATCCGTCAGAAGAACAAGCTGGTGCGCAAGACCCAGCATGCCCGGCCTATCCGGCGCTTGTCGGAGCTGCAGTGGTCGGTGGTGATGGAAACCGCGCTGGCACTGGCCAAGGCCGAGCCTGCCAATCACGAGCGCACGCTGTTCATCATGCAGGCCTTGTTCGGCATGTACCTGCGCATCTCGGAGCTGGTGGAAACGCCACGCTGGACCCCACGCATGGGCGACTTCGAGCGCGATCTCGAAGGTAACTGGTGGTTCCGTACCGTCGGCAAAGGAAATAAAGAACGCCTGATCTCGGTCAGTGACAGCATGCTGGATGCGCTGCGACGTTACCGGCAGTCGCGCAGCCTGCCCGGCTTGCCGGCACCGGGTGAAACCGCCCCGCTCGTCCACAAGACTCGCGGCCAGGGTGGCATCACCAGCACCAGACAAATCCGCGGCATCGTTCAGCATTGCTTCGATCAGGCCATGGTGAAATTGCGTGAAGAGGGTCATGACGAAGAGGCAACGCAACTCGGAGCCGCGACCGTGCACTGGCTGCGCCATACCGGCATTTCCGAAGATGTGAAGTTCCGGCCGCGCGAACATGTACGCGATGACGCCGGTCACGGTTCGAGCGCGATTACCGACCGTTACATCGACGTGCAAATGAAGGAGCGACATGCGTCGGCCCGCAAGAAGATCATTGATCCAAATGCGTGAAAAATCAGTGAAAACGGCTGCAAGTGCACGTCAAATACGCTAGGGTAAGCCCGTTGTATGCGGGTAATGTGGTTTGAGAGATGAAGATGTTCGATAACGACAGCAATACAGGCAACACAGACAGGCGTAATGGCAGACGTAACGACTGGTATAGGGGCAGGCATAAGGGCAGGTATAAGGGCAAAAGTACCGGCACCGGTACCTTATTCGGCAAGCTGAGCGGCCTGTGTCTCGTTGCCTTGTTGGTCCTTGGGTCCTCGTTGTGGGCCCAGACTCCCAACTCGGTGGCGCTGCGGTCCCCGGCTGCCATCGGCCAGGTGCTGCCGGCCGATATTCCGCTCGACGTCAACGCCATCTTCAAACCGCTGCAGCCTGCCACCACGGACAGCAGCACCACGCAGGCCATCATCGAACAGATGGTCCGCAACCACTATTCACACATCCAGTTCAACGATGCCGCCTCCGGCCGGATACTCGATGGCTATATCAAGGCCCTGGATGGCAGCCGAATGTATTTCACGCAAGCCGACATCCAGGAATTCGAACAGTACCGTAACAAACTGGACGATCAGCTGAAGGCCGGTGACTTGCGCGCCGGCTACCTGATGTTCAATCGCGCCGAACAGCGTCTGATCGAACGCCTG
>DATJXP010000217.1:0-2716 GCA_035500035.1 Candidatus Acidiferrum sp.
CCAGGCCAAGACCACCCTTGGTGGCATCGACGATGGATCCCAGCGTGATGGTTTCGCCGACGTTGGCGCCGACCTGGAAGTTCTGCGACGTGAACGAACCGTCCAGCAGGTTGACTCCGTTGAAATTGGTCTGCCGCGCGATGCGATCGATCTCATCCACCAGCTGCGACACTTCCTGCTGCATTGCCGCGCGGTCGGAAGAGCTGTTGGTGGCGTTGGCGGACTGTACCGACAGTTCGCGGATACGCTGCAGGTTGTTGGTGACTTCGCCGAGCGCGCCTTCAGCGGTTTGCGACAGCGAGATGCCGTCGTTGCTGTTGCGCACGGCCTGGTCGAGACCGTTGATCTGGGCGGTGAAGCGTTCGGAGATTGCCAGACCTGCGGCATCGTCCTTGGCGCTGTTGATGCGCATGCCGGACGACAGTCTCTGCAACGAGGTCGAAAGGCTTACTTGCGATTTGTTGAGGTTACGTTGTGCATTCAAAGATGCGAGGTTGGTGTTGATTACCTGTGCCATTGGAATATCCCCCCGGATATCGTTTGCCCCTCTCTACTCGTCCTTATGGAGCGATGATCGATTGGGTGCGGTTAGTAAAAGGCTTGCAAAAATATTTACGTCGCGGGGGGGAAGTTTCTTGAGAGATTTTTTGAAAATTTTTTCAATGAAATCAAAGCGGCAATCGCTTGCCGCCCAGTGGCAACGAAGCGGCAAAAAAGCGGCAAAAATTGCCGCTTTTTGCAAAAAATCAATTCACAGGAATCAGCGGCTCCGGCGATGGCAGCCGCAACGCAACTATTCCGCGTTGGCGTGGGTTCCGCTGCCGGGTCGGGTGGCGACTTTGCGATCGTCGGCGTCTGGTTGCTGATGGCAGCTCTTCGCGTCGGGTCCACCCTGGCGCGGCCACGGGCACAAGAGTCGCGTCGAGATGACCTGGTCATCGCGAATCTCCACGCTGTGCAGGCTCGCCGGCGCCTTGCCGGTGTCGAGCCAACGTTCCAGCGCCATCAGCATGTCGTTGTCGGCGGTCGGATGCGGCGCCTGCAGCGAGGCGTTGCCGAACACGGTGGCACCAAGCCCGCCGCCGCAGTGGCCCATGCCCGGCACCAGGAACAATTGATAGAACTCGTCCATGATCGCCTGCGAACCCATCGTCGACTTCACCTTCTCGTAATACTTCACCGAGTCGAGCGGGTTGACCGACGGATCGGCCCAACCGTGATAGACGATCAGTTTGCCGCCGCGCTTGCGGAAGGCCGAAAGATCGGCATTGGTCGCATCGACCATGGCACCGATCCTGTTGTCGGCGGTGCGTAACGCATCGGCGAAGTCGAAATGCCAGATGTCGAAGTTGTCGGTGTCGTACACCCAATAACGCCAGAAGTCGCCGCGCGGCGGTGCGTTGCCGAGCACGCCGCCCCAGGCTTCTTCGGTACCGGGCATCAGGCCGGGATATTCCTGCTCGCCCGTCACCGGATGCCGCAGGCCCTGATACATCTTGTGCAGCGCACCTATCTGCGTAGTGGTGAGACACTGGGTGCCACCCTGCCCGTCCTTGCATTGCAGCGCCGCGAAATCCATGCGCTGCCACGTGCACTGGCGCGGATCTTCGATGATGCCGTCGGCACGGCCGTCGAGCGCATCGCATTGCTGCATCACATGATCGCGGATCAGCCCCTGCCAGTCGCGCGTCACCAATGGCTTGTTGTCGCCGGGCGCGTGGTTGGCGACATACATCCACAGCGACGATGCGCTCCAGCGGATCCAGTTGTTGGCCGGATCGCCGGCGATGACGCCGTCGAAATCGCCGGGATAGAGCTGCACTTCAGTCAGGCCCTGATGACCGCCGGTGCTGCAGCCGTAATAGAAGGAACGCGCTGGCTGCCGGTCCAGCAGCGTGGCGACCATCGCCTTGGCCGCCACCGTGATCACGTGGATCGAGCGGATGCCCCAGTCCTTGATCTTCTCCGGATGACCACGTCCCCACTGGATGTTCTGGCTCTGGTGGCCGGTGTCGCCGCCGACGGTGGCGTAGCCGCGCCGCAGCGCAAACATCATGTCGTTGTATTGCAGCGCGGGATTGGTGCCGCCGTTGCCGGTCGAGACCAGCTTGCCATTCCAGTCGGCGCGCGCCGGTATCCACACTTCGAAATTGATCAGCGAATCGTCGGTAGGAAACGCGCTGGCCTCGATGCGGCAGAAACCGGTCAGCGTGGTATCGGTGCCGGTACCGAGCGGCGGCACGTCGCCCGGCGGATTGTCGCGGCCGTCGAGCCAGCTGACGGTCTTCACGTGCAGGCGTTCGTTCTGCAGCGACTGCAGCGCAGCAGCACTGCAGAAACCGGCCGGCGCAGCGGCATGGGCACAACAGCTCGCTGCCGCCAGCAGCACGACGCCCGCCAGAGACTTGATTGGCTGCATGATGATTCCCCCGCGGTAAACGGCCTTTACGACGAATGACCTGCCGACGCCTGTTTTACTTGCAGGACGGGCCTGGCGTCCAGTGCCGGGCCGCTACGGGGATGGGAGAGACGAAAATGGGAGCCCCGGCACTTGCCGGCCGGGGCTACCTTCACGGGCACCGGGTTACGTCAGCAGCGTGACGCCTTGCGCCTGCAACTGGCTGCCGGTGACTTCGATCGTCACGTCAGACAAGGCCGCGGTCTGCGACGGCGCGAGGTGCTGCATGGCGGCCGTGAAGTCGTAGTACTTCGAGCC
>DATJXP010000218.1:0-5148 GCA_035500035.1 Candidatus Acidiferrum sp.
TCCAGAGCTATCAGTCACTCAACGAATTCTGCAGCCTGGAAACGTACAAGGCGAAATATCCGAAACTGATTTCGCTGATGGACTATTCGATCAAGGCGGAACAAGGCGGGCAGTTGGGCAATACCGTCAGCTTTGACACGCCGGGCGGACCGTAAACGGGCAGCTGAACTCTCGATCACATCCTGTACCAATACAAAAAGGAGAGCTGGTGATGGAAACCTTGTTACAAGCCAATGCCACACTGGCGGACTTCGTGTTGTTCAGTTCGCTGAAGGCCTCCGCGCTCATTGCGCTGGTGCTGGCCATGCAATGGCTACTGCGCCGGTATCTGTCGGCTGGTGGTCGCTACTTGCTGTGGGCTGCAGTTGTCACCAGCCTGATGGTGCCGGTTGGTTTCGCCATCAAGCTGTCGCTGCCGGTGCAGCTGGCGCAGGTGCAAGCCGCCGATGTCATCGACAATGCGCCGCTGAGCGAAAACAGTCTCGCACGCGGTGACGCCAGCTGGCTGCCGGCCAGCATGGTCGCGGTGCAGTCTCGCGACACTGCCGGGTTTCAATTTGGTCGTGACTTGTTGCCACTGTTGTGGCTCGGCGGCGTTGTGCTGTTCCTGGCCACTGTTGCGGCAAGACAGATTTGCTTCGCTCGCATCGTGCGCGCGGCGACTCCAGCCGGGCCGGCGTTGCAGCAACTGCTGGAAGACTGCCGCGAGTTGACGCGCTGCCGCGCCAGGGTGCGGCTGTTGATGTCGCCCCACGTCGACGCGCCACTGGTAACCGGCTTCTGGCGTCCGCTGCTGTTGCTGCCGGTCGGCATCGAAGGCGACCTTACGCCGGCGCAGTTGCGCCACGTGTTCCTGCACGAACTGGTGCATGTCAAAAGCCTCGACATCGCCACCAACTGGCTGTTGACGTTGTTGCAAGCGCTGCACTGGTTCAATCCGGTGGTGTGGTTCGGCTTCAATTGCCTGCGGCAGGATCGCGAACTGGCGTGCGATGCCCGGACCTTGCGACTGCTGGCGGCCGATGAAGGCGCCGCCTATGGCCATACGCTCTTGCAACTCAGCCAGGCGCAGGCGCGGCCATTGGATGCCGCACTCGCCCTCGGCATCGTCGATGACCACGCCCAACTGAAACGGAGAATCGCCATGATCGTGCGCAATGCATTGCCCGCGCGCTTCCACGTGCTGTTGACCGGCGCGTTGTTGTTGGCATTCGGTGCTGTGGCGCTCAGCGAGCCCATGCTGGATGTCGCTGTACCAGTGTCAGCAGCCACGGAGGAAGTTGCCGTGCCAGCGCTGCCAGTAGCCGCGGCGACGCCAACTACGATGCCAACCTCGGCGCCTGCACCGGTGGTGAGTCCCGTTGTTGAAGTATCAGCGCCAGTCGCCAAGGCAGTAACCGCCAAACACAGTGTGGCGGCCAGGACTGCTGTTGTTGTCGCCGAACCTGCGGCCGCAGTCAGCGCCGGTAAACCGCAGCCGCAACTGCTGCTGGCCATGGCCGACAACACCGAAACGAAATCTGCCCCGATGGCGAATGCACCGGCGGCACAGCCCGGCCACACCATCGTCGTGCAACAACCGGAAACCATCACCATCGTCGGCCGCTCGCTGCGCGAGAAAGTCTGGAATGCAGAGATCAAAGCCTACGACATCTTCAACAAGTTCAATGATCAAAAAATATTTCGCATCGAGTGCAGCATTTATTCGCCCACGGGAACCCGCCTGAAACGCCAGGTCTGCAAGCCGGCGTTTGAGCTCGCGGCCGAACAAGCGCACGGCGTGGCCTATTTGCTCGGCGCACAGGGCGCTGGCGGTGCACAGGACGAAAGTATCATTCCGCCTATTCAGGGCGAATCGATGGAAGCCGTATTTGCCAGGTACTTGCCGGCATACAAGGAAAAAATGCAGCAAGTGGCAAGGGAGCACCCGGAGTTCATGGCGGCAATCAAGCAGTACAGCGATCTGAAGCAGGAATATCTGGGCGAGCGGGCCGAGAAGAAAAATTGAGCGGATGAAAAAATCAGGGAGCGATACTTGTGGAAAATAAACTCATGACAGTCCGCATTACTGCCACATTGCTCGTGCTTTGCCTGCCGTCATGGGTCATGGCGCAGCAGGAAAACCCAACGCCGCCGGGTAACCAGTCAAAGCCAGAAGAAATCGTGATCATTGGCGATCAATTCACGCTGCGCAAGAAAATGCTGGCGGCTGAACGCAATGCTTACGATGTCTTCAACAAGTTCAACGACGACAAACGCTTCATGATCAGCTGCAGCGAAAGCGCACCGATCAACAGCCACCTTACCAGGCAGTTATGCGAGCCCGAATTCAAGATCCAGGCCACCGCCGGCCACGCACGCGATTTCCTGGCAAGTTTACGGGACAACTCGACCGACAGTAATGGCAACCCGGTCGATATCCAGGTGCCCACTCACGAGCCGATGGAAATTGCGATAGGTCGGCAGTTGCCGGCCTATCAGAAAAAGATGAAGCAGGTAGCCGAGCAGCATCCGGAATTCGTAGAAGCGATCAAGCAGTACAGCAAGCTGCGGGAGCAGTACGAAGGTGCGGTAAAAGCGGATAAGAAATGAATATTCGCATCGCCTTAGTATTCACAGTGTGTGTTTGGCGCGGTGCCGAAGCCCAGCAGAGTGAGCCATCACTGCAACGAGAGAGCCAGGCCAAGCCCGAGGAAATCGTGATTGTCGGCGAGCATGCGCTGCGGCTGCAGGTGATGGCGGCCGAGAAGCATGCCTACGATATCTTCAATCAGTTCAACGATGAAAAACGTTTCAATATCAGTTGCAGCATCAGTGCGCCTACAGGGTCAAGATTTGAAACACAGTACTGCCAGCCGGAATTTGAGGTTGAAGCAATTCAGGCGCATGCACAGGATTACTATGAGAGTTTGCGAAATTTTCTAAATCCTAATGGCGGGGTACCCGATGCCAGTGTTGTCCCGACACATGCTTCTATGGAAGTCGAAATCGGCAGGCAACAGCCCGCGTTCAAGCTCAAGATGAAACAAGTCGCCGAGCAACATCCTGAGTTTGTGGAAGCGATCAAGCAGTACAGCGAGCTGCGGAAAAAATATGAGGGCGTGGTGGAATCGGAAAAGAAATAAAAACCACCCGAATCATCTGTTCAACTGATTCACCGGCGAATACTGGTCGGTCAGCACCTTCTCGGTGGTATCCCAATCGACGTCGGACTTCAGGTACTGCACCATGGTCTTGATGTCGATGTCGAACTTCACCAGTCGGTCGCCCATCGCGCTTGCACGTTGTTGCAGCGTGGCGGCATCCGGCAGCGGTTGCAGCGACGCGACGATGATGCGGTTGCCGCTGTTGGCCATGCGCAGGTTGAAGAACTTGCCATAGACCTTGGCATAGGTCTGCGACTCGGCCGAGTAGAGCCGGCTCGACGAAAACGTGTTGGCCACCAGCATGCCGGTCGGCGGCAGCAGTTTCTTCACTTCTTCCAGGAATTCCGCCGTCATCAGGTGTTCGGGGATGTAGTCGCCGTTGAAGGCGTCGAGCACCACCAAATCGAACTTGTCGCCCTTGAGCCCGGCGCGCTTGACGTAGATGCGGCCGTCTTCTTCCGCCACGCTGATCTTGTCCGTCGTTTTGAAATCGAAATAAGTTTGCGCCACCTTGGTGACTGCCGGGTCGATCTCGGCGATGACGATCTGCGCGGCGGGGAACAGCGTGCTGTAGGTGTGCACCAACGTGCCGCCGCCCAAGCCGACGATCAGGATGCGCTTGGGGTTGTCCTGCACCAGCGTGCTGCTCAACACCATCTTGGCGTACGGAAACACCAGCTTGTCGTAGTCGTGCAGAAAGCGGCAGCTCTGGTTCTGGCCGTCGAGTTCGGCCACGGTAAAGCGCATGCAGCGGCGCACGTTGTCTTCGGTGACGAGGATGTTGCGGTACAGCGAACGTTCCTGGTGGATCGTGCGCGGACGGTCCTGCGCCGATGAGGTGCCTGCGACCAGCAAGGCGAAACAGAGCAGAGTGGAGCGAAGCAACAGGGTTTTCATCGAGAGCCTACCTTCAGGAATTTGCGCGGCGAGCGCCGAACATGGCAACCAGTCCGGCCACGACCATCACCGCCGCCATCGTCAGCAGGATCTGGTTCACCTCGAACCACAGCACCAGGTAGAACGAGGTGCCCAAGGTACCGAACGCGCTGCCGAGCGTGGAGATGAAGTACAACGTGCCGGCGATGTGACCGCTGCGTTCGCTGTGGCTGACCAGCAGCCGCACCGAGTACGGCGCAATCATGCCCATCACCGCGGTCGGCAGGAAGAACAACAGCAGGGATACCAGCAGCGAGCCGTAGCGCGGATCGGTAATGCGCAGGAACAACGCCTGCATCAGCGCATCGCCCCACAACACCAGTGGCAGCAGCAACACGCCGCCACCGATGTAGAACAGGCCATAGCGGCGCAGGTTGGGATTGTGCAACGACAGTCGGCCGCCCACCAGGTAGCCGATCGACAACGACAGCATGAACACGGTGATGATGCTGCCCCATACATAGATGCTGCTGCCGAAGTACGGCGCCAGGATGCGGCCGCCGAGCAGCTCGATCGCCATGATGATGAAGCCGCTGACGAAGGCGAGGCAAAACACCAGCAGGTTGTGGTGGCGGATATCGGCGGTGGTGGAATCTGTCATGAAAGGGCCCTGATGAAGCGCCGGCAGTATAGCAAAGCCCTTGCCAGCGTCAGCCTCGCTTTACTCGGGAAAATATGGCCCGCCGCAGGCGCTTGTGATATTGATGGAGCCTCCAAGCAGGTATCGATAAAAACAAGGAGGCGGTGATGGAAGAGACGCATACTTTTTTCGGCCCGGCGCTGGTGATCCTGGTGCTGGCGGTGGTCACGCTGTTCATGGCCATCAAGTCGGTGGAGCAGAACAAGGCGCTGATCATCGAGCGTTTCGGCAAATTCCACAGCACCAAGGAAGCCGGCCTCAACTTCATCATTCCGTTCATCGACCGCGTCGCCGCGGTACGCTCGTTGAAGGAACAGGCCATCGACCTGCCGCGCCAGGGCGGCATCACGCGCGACAACATTTCGCTCACCGTCGATGGCGTGCTGTTCTTCCGCGTGCTCGATCCGTACAAGGCCACCTACGGCA
>DATJXP010000219.1:0-2435 GCA_035500035.1 Candidatus Acidiferrum sp.
CACGGTGACGGGCGAGCTCGCCACCACGCTGGCGTTGCGCCGACGGCTGCCGGTGACGACCGCCATCTCGCCGATGATTTCGCCGGCCTGCAACTGCGCGATGCTCTGCAGATTGCTGCCATCGGACACCACTACTTCGCAATAGCCGGTGAGGATCAGGAACACATAACCGCGACTCCTCGACTCCTGCACCATCAGCACGTCGCCGGTGTTGTAGCGGCGGATTTCCTCTTCGGCCAGGATGCTGCGCGCCCAGCGGTTCGACAGCGGTTCGCCCAGCCACACCGACAGGTAATGATTCATCAACGACGTGTAGATACCGCTGTCTTCGTCGAGCACGCTGTAACGCTTGCCGGAGCTGGCGAGCGAGAATGTGGTGTTGAAGCGGTTCGACAGATGCTCGACGTGCACGAACACCACGCGCTCGGCATCGGAGCGCAGCGCATCGGCCGGATCGCCGTGGATGGCACCGGCGCCGCCGTCGGCCACCAGCAGATCGAAGCGCTCGGTGTAGATGCGCTGCAGGTTGTCGCGCGTCTCGCGGCCGACGATGCCGGCTTCCATCATCTTGCCGATGGTGTGCATGCCGGTGTTGTCGCCAATCACGCAGATGCTCTTGGTGAGCCCCTTGTAGGTGGTGGTGAAGGTGGCGCCGATGGTCGGCACGCTGTGCACGGTGATGTGCGCGGTGATGTGCAGCCCGTAGTAATTGACGGTTTCGTTGGGGCGCAGCTCGCGGAACGCGAAGAACGACTCGACCACTTCGCGTTTCCAGTTCAGGTGACAGGCCAGTTTCTCCATCGCCATCGCATAGATTTCGCGCGTGGTGAGGATTTCGACCCGCTGCGGCATCAGGATCAACGGAAACAGCGCGCAGTGGTCGTCGTGCAGATGGGTGATGAACACCGCCTTCACCTGGTTCTTCGAGATGCCACGTGCAAACAGATGCTTGTCGAGATACGGAATCGAATCGATCAGGATGTAGTCGCCGTTGTAGCACAGCGCCAGCCCGGTGCACGGCTCGTTGGACGTGAAGCCCGACGCCGAGCCGAGGATTTCCAGCCCGAGCTTGCACAGCTCGCGCGGCACGAAATCAGTCTGCACCGTGTAAGGCGGATCGATCACCACATCCCCGGACAGATCCACTTCGATTGTTTCCCGCGGACTCGTCACGCCATAGCGGTCATGACCGCGACGGCGGATCGTCAACGGCCCGGCTTGCGCGGCTCCATCGACGAACGGAATCACGTTGAAGAAACTGCCGATGGCGCGAACCGAGCCATCGGCATTTTTCAGCGCCAGGTAGCGCGCGGCCTGCAGCCATTCGCGTTGCAGCCATTCCGGCGTCTGCCACCGATCGAGTTCGCTCTTGGTGGGGCCGAGCAACGTCAACTCCAGCAACCGCAGCACGCGGCTGATTTCATCGGCATCGCCGACCAGGTTGAGCCGCGCGCCGGGCCGGTTGCCCTTGCCGACGAACAGGAAGTAATACAGCGGAAATTCCAGGTTGTTGAGCAGCGAGCCGTCGCTCTCGCGCGTATCGAGCAGCACCAGCGTGTCGATATGATGGATTTGCTTCAGCAGCAACCCTTTCAACACTTCCGGCGGCTGGCCGAACAGCACGGTATGCGCAGGATCCTTGACTACGCGGCTGCCATCGGCGGGTTTGATGATTTCCATTTCCATGCTCAAGTCATCCCCGTGGTGTTCGAGATCAGTGGTCGGCCAGACCGGCCAGGATACGGCCGTCATACTTGTGCATCGCCAGCGCCGCCAACAGCGACACCGCGGCACAGCCCATCATGTAATAAGCCGCGGTAGCGGGATTGCCGGTTGCATGCGCCAGCCAGGTGATCGTCAACGGCGCCAGTCCGCTCAGGATGGAGAAGCTGAGATTGAAACTCATCGCCACCCCGGTGAAACGGATGAACGTCGGAAACAGGTCGGCACTGATACCGATGACGGTACCGTTGTAGAGCGACGCCACGATGCCCACCAGTACGAACATCAGATTCAAGTCGACGCTGTGGTCCCTGGCCGCATTGAAGAACGGGAACGCCAACAGGATCGCCGCGCCGGTACCGAGCAACACCAACGGTTTGCGCGCAACACGGTCGCTCAACCAGGCCACGAACAACAAGCCGGCCGACAGCACGGCCAGGCCTATGTTCTGGGCGAGACTGGCTGCCACCGGCGTATAGCCCATGGCCTGCGGCAGATAGGCCGGCATTGCGTACAGCAAACCGTTGAAGCCGGCAGTCACCGCCAGTATCGCCACGCCGACCAGGGTTGCGCCGGGAAAATTCCTGAACAGCTCGGCGATCGGCAGCGCCGATGACTTGCCGATGGAACGGATGCGCGAGAACTCATGACTCTCTTCCAGCGTCAAACGCAGGAAAAAGCTGACGATGCCCAGCGCGCCGCCGACGAGGAAG
>DATJXP010000220.1:0-7205 GCA_035500035.1 Candidatus Acidiferrum sp.
GTACCGCCCCACGCTTCCGCGCATACCCGCGTCAGCGCCGCCGTCAGCGTCGTCTTGCCATGGTCAACGTGCCCGATCGTCCCCACGTTCACGTGGGTCTTCTTACGCTCAAATTTTTCCTTCGCCATTGGTTGCCTCCGACAGGAATTGGATGGTTAGCTGGAAATTGTTGTTTGTTGCTTATTTGCCTTTGCTCTTGCCGATAATCACATCAGCAATGTTGCCAGGCACTTCCTGGTATTTGGTGAACTCCATCGTATAAGTGGCGCGACCTTGCGAAGCCGAGCGCAGATCGGTCGAATAACCGAACATCTCTGCCAGCGGCACTTCCGCGGTCACGACTTTGGCACCGTGCTGATCTTCCATGCTCAGGATGATGCCGCGACGACGGTTCAAATCGCCGATGATGTCGCCCATGTAATCTTCGGGCGTCACCACTTCGACTTTCATGATCGGCTCAAGCAACGCCGGATCGGCTTCAAGCGCGCCTTTTTTCAGCGCCATCGAACCGGCGATCTTGAACGCCATTTCGTTCGAATCCACATCATGGAAAGAGCCGTCGAAGATGGTGACCTTCATCGCCAACAGCGGATAACCGGCCAAACAGCCGTTTTTCAGCTGTTCCTGCACGCCCTTGTCGACGGCAGGAATGTATTCCCTTGGTACGGCACCACCGACTACTTCGTTGACAAATTCGTATTCCGAATCTGCCGGCAACGGCTCAAGGCGCAGCCAGACATGGCCGTACTGTCCACGACCACCGGACTGCTTGACGTGCTTGCCTTCGACCTCGACGGTCTTGCGAATCGTTTCACGATAAGCGACCTGAGGCTTGCCGATGTTGGCTTCGACGCCGAATTCGCGCTTCATGCGGTCGACGATGATTTCAAGATGCAATTCGCCCATGCCGGCAATGATGGTCTGACCCGACTCTTCGTCAGTATTGACACGGAATGATGGGTCTTCCTGCGCCAATTTGCCGAGCGCAATACCCATCTTCTCCTGGTCAGCCTTGGTTTTCGGCTCCACCGCCAGCGAGATGACCGGATCCGGGAAATCCATTCTTTCCAGCGTGATGATGTTTTCCAGATCGCACAGCGTGTCGCCAGTGGTGATGTCTTTCAGGCCTACGGCAGCGGCGATGTCGCCTGCCAGCACTTCCTTGATTTCTTCACGTGTGTTGGCGTGCATCTGCACCATGCGGCCCACGCGCTCTTTGCGATCCTTGATGGGATTGAATACGGAGTCACCCGAACTCAATTTGCCGGAATACACGCGAAAGAAAGTCAGTGTGCCTACGAATGGGTCAGTGGCAATCTTGAAAGCCAAAGCAGAAAACGGCTCGTTGTCATCGGACTTGCGGATGGCATGGGTTTCACCATCTTCCAACACGCCATCGATGGCTTTTACTTCAGTTGGCGCCGGCAGGTATTCGACCACTGCATCAAGCATGGCCTGCACGCCCTTGTTCTTGAACGCAGAACCGCACACAACCGGGACGATCTCACTGGCCAAGGCACGTTTGCGCAGCCCCTGTTTGATCTCGGTTTCGCTCAGCTCGCTGCCTTCAAGATACTTGTTCATGAGCTCATCGCTGGCTTCAGCAGCGGATTCCACCAGGAACTCACGCCACTTAGTGCACTCCTCGGCCATGTCATCCGGAATCGGCGCATATTTGAACGAGGTGCCTTGGTCGTCTTCATTCCAGACGATGGTCTTCATCTTGACCAGATCGATCACGCCTTTGAAAGTTTCTTCGGCGCCGATCGGCAACTGCAGCGGCACGGCATTGGTATTCAGCCGTTCCTTCATCTGTCTAACTACGCGTAAAAAGTCGGCGCCGGCGCGGTCCATCTTGTTGACGAACACGATGCGCGGCACCTGGTAACGGTTGGCCTGGCGCCAGACGGTTTCAGTCTGCGGCTGTACGCCAGAGGTGGCGCACAAGACGACGCAGGCGCCGTCGAGCACGCGCAACGAACGCTCTACTTCGATGGTGAAGTCGACGTGGCCAGGCGTGTCGATGATGTTGATGCGGTGCTCGTCGAACTGCTTGTCCATCCCCTTCCAGAAACAGGTAGTCGCAGCAGACGTGATCGTGATGCCGCGCTCCTGCTCCTGTTCCATCCAGTCCATGGTGGCGGCACCGTCGTGCACTTCGCCGATTTTGTGGTTTACACCCGTGTAAAACAGCACGCGCTCGGTAGTGGTGGTCTTGCCAGCATCGACATGCGCGCAAATACCGATGTTGCGATAGCGCGCAATGGGAGTCTTTCTGGCCACCGTATAAACCTCAATAACCCGTAGCTAAAACTAGAAACGGTAGTGAGAAAACGCGCGGTTGGCTTCGGCCATGCGATGGACGTCTTCACGCTTCTTGACGGCGCTGCCGCGACCTTGGGAAGCATCCAGGATTTCGCCGGCCAGACGCAGGGCCATCGATTTTTCGCCACGGCCGCGGGCGTATTCCACCAACCAGCGCATGGACAGGGCATTGCGACGTTCGGGGCGTACTTCCACCGGCACCTGGTAGGTGGCACCGCCGACGCGACGGGATTTTACTTCCACCATCGGGGCGATGTTTTCCAGTGCGGATTCGAATACTTTCAGCGGATCGGCATTGCCTTTTTCGCTGATGGTGCTGAGAGCACCATAGACAATGCGTTCAGCTACGGATTTTTTGCCGTCTCTCATGACGTGACTCATGAATTTGGCAAGGATGACACTGCCAAATTTGGGATCAGGCAGTACTTCGCGTCGAGCGGGGACTCGTCTTCTTGGCATGGCTCTCTCTTCAGGGTGGTCCGGGATGCGCATAATGCGACCCGGCCTTACTTGGTTGTAGGAAACTGCTTTTAGGATTTCGGTCGTTTGGCACCGTATTTGGAGCGACCCTGGCGACGGGCGGAAACGCCGGAGGTATCCAGCGAGCCACGCACGGTGTGATAACGCACACCTGGCAGGTCTTTTACACGACCGCCGCGGATCAGGATCACACTGTGCTCCTGCAGGTTGTGGCCTTCGCCACCGATGTAGGACGTCACTTCATAGCCGCTGGTCAAACGCACGCGGCACACCTTGCGCAAGGCCGAGTTCGGCTTTTTCGGCGTGGTGGTGTACACACGGGTGCAGACGCCACGACGCTGCGGGCTGCCGGCCAAGGCAGGCACGTCGCTCTTGTCGGTTCTGCTCTGTCTCGGTTTGCGAACCAGCTGGTTTACAGTGGCCATTCAATTCTCCAAAAACTGTTAAGGGGGCCTTGGCCCCGCCTTCTACTACTCTTGCGGCTCTTACGTCACATCCCTGGCGCGTCCGCCGGGCGGACGAAAGGACGCGCATTCTAGGGAGCGGGTCGGCTCCAGTCAATCGCCGTGAATGCGATACAACCGGCTCCGACCCTTTCTCTTTGCCTTACTCGCCGGCCGAATCGCCCGACTCGAAATCCATTTCGGCGCTGAGCGCTTCGCTCAATGCCGCTTCTACTTCCCGTGCCGAAGCCATTTCCTGGTTGCGGCGGGTCTCGGACTGTTTGCGACGATTCTCGTGGTACGACAAACCGGTACCGGCTGGAATCAAACGACCAACCACGACATTCTCCTTCAGACCCATCAAGTAGTCGCGTTTGCCGGTGACGGCAGCTTCGGTAAGCACCCTCGTGGTCTCCTGGAACGAAGCTGCCGAAATGAACGACTCCGTCGCCAGCGACGCCTTGGTAATACCGAGCAGCACGCGCTCGAACTTGGCTTCCTGCTTGGTATCGTCGCGCAGCCGTTTGTTTTCGGACATCACGCGGCTGAACTCGACCTGCTCGCCCTTGATGAAGCTGGATTCGCCCATCTCGAGAATTTCGGCCTTGCGCAACATCTGACGCACGATGACTTCGATGTGCTTGTCGTTGATACGCACACCTTGCAAGCGATACACGTCCTGTACTTCGTTGACGATGTATTGGGCCAATGCTTCGACGCCTTTCAGACGCAGAATGTCGTGCGGGCTCGGCGGACCGTCGGACACGACTTCACCCTTCTCGATGAACTCGCCTTCGAATACCGTCATCTGGCGCCACTTCGGAATCAGCACTTCGTAGTGCGTGCTGCCGTCGAGCGGATTCACTCCGTCAGCTGGCGTTATGATCAGACGACGCTTGCCCTTGGTTTCCTTGCCGAAGCTGATGGTGCCGGAGATCTCGGCCAGGATGGCCGGTTCTTTCGGCTTACGCGCTTCGAACAAGTCGGCAACGCGCGGCAGACCGCCGGTGATGTCGCGCACTTTCGAGCCTTCCTGCGGAATACGGGCGATAACATCACCCACTTCCACTTTCTTGCCGTCGATCACGGCGACGATGGCCTTGGCAGGCAGGAAGTAATGCGCCGGCGCATTGGAACCCGGCAGCATGACGTACTTGCCTTTGGCATCCAGCAGCGTGACAGCAGGGCGCAATTCTTTGCCAGCGGACGGACGCTCGGATACATCCAGCACCAGAATGCTGGACAAGCCAGTCACTTCGTCGGTCTGCTGCTTGACGCTAAGACCTTCGTCCATCGCTTCGAACGAGGCGACACCGGCCACTTCGGCCACGATCGGGTGAGTGTGCGGATCCCAGTTGGCAACCACTTGTCCCACCTTGACCCTAGCTTTGTCGGCACCGTTGATCACCGCACCGTACGGCAGTTTGTAGCGCTCTTTCTCACGACCATGCACGTCATTGACGACGAGTTCGCCGGAGCGCGATACCACGACCAGGTGGCCATTGGTACGCTGCACCGTCTTCATGTTGCGCAAATGGATGGTGCCTTCGGTCTTGACCTGCACGCTGTCGTTGGCGGTAGCACGCGATGCGGCACCACCGATGTGGAACGTACGCATCGTCAGCTGGGTACCTGGTTCACCGATGGATTGCGCGGCCACTACGCCGACTGCTTCACCGATATTGGCCAGATGCCCGCGCGCCAGATCGCGGCCGTAGCAGAGGCGGCAGATGCCGGACTCGGCGGCACAGGTGATCGGCGAGCGTACCAGCACTTCGTCGATACCGTTGGTTTCCAATTTATCGACCAGCTTTTCGTCGATCAGCGTACCGGCTTCAATCAACGTTTCGTTGTCGGCATTGACGACATCGCGCGCAACCACGCGACCCAACACGCGCTCACCCAATGCGGCGATGATGTCGCCACCCTGGATGATCGGCGTCATGGTCAGGCCTTCTTCGGTACCGCAATCCTGTTCCTTGATCACCAAGTCCTGCGAGATATCGACCAGACGACGGGTCAGGTAACCGGAGTTGGCGGTCTTCAACGCGGTGTCAGCCAAACCTTTGCGGGCACCGTGAGTCGAGATGAAGTACTGCAATACGCTCAGGCCTTCGCGGAAGTTCGCCGTGATCGGTGTTTCGATGATGGAGCCGTCCGGCTTGGCCATCAGGCCGCGCATACCAGCCAACTGACGGATCTGGGCGGCAGAACCCCTCGCGCCCGAGTCGGCGTAGATGTACACGGAGTTGAACGACTCCTGCTGCACGTCCTTGCCGGCTTTGTCTTTGACGGGCTCTTTCGACAGACCGTCCATCATCGACTTCGCCACCAGGTTGTTGGCACGCGACCAGATGTCGATGACCTTGTTGTATTTCTCGCCTTGCGTAACCTGACCGGCGCCGTACTGCGCTTCGATCTCGGCCACTTCGGCTTCGGCTTGTGCGATCAACTTGGCCTTCTCGGCCGGGATCACGAAATCGTTTACGCCGATCGACGCACCAGAGTAGGTCGAATAGCGGTAGCCGGTGTACATCAACTGGTCAGCGAAGATGACGGTTTCCTTCAGCCCGACGTTGCGATAGCAAACGTTGATGATGTTGGAGATCTGCTTCTTGGTCATCTTGTGATCGACCAAGGCGAACGGCAGACCTTCTGGCACGATGGTGTACAGGATCACGCGGCCGACAGTAGTGTCTTTGACACTGGTCTCTTCGTACTTGGTGCCGTCTTCCTTGCGCAGTTTTTCCGTCAGCCGCACCTTGATCCTGGCTTGCAGATGCACATGGCCGGTGGTGAACGCACGCACCACTTCGTTGATGTTGGCGAACACCATGCCCTCGCCTCTCGCGTTCACGCGTTCGCGGGTCATGTAGTACAGACCCAACACCACGTCCTGCGACGGCACGATGATCGGCTCGCCGGACGCCGGCGACAGAATGTTGTTGGTGGACATCATCAGCGTGCGCGCTTCCAACTGGGCTTCCAGCGTCAGCGGCACGTGCACGGCCATCTGGTCACCGTCAAAGTCGGCGTTGTAGGCGGCGCATACCAGCGGATGCAATTGGATGGCCTTGCCTTCGATCAGCACCGGCTCGAACGCCTGGATACCCAAACGGTGCAGCGTCGGCGCGCGGTTCAGCAGGATCGGGTGTTCACGGATGACATCAGCCAGAATATCCCAGACTTCCGCCGTCTCTTTTTCCACCATCTTCTTGGCAGCTTTGATCGTGGTGGCGATGCCACGCATGATCAAACGCCCGAGGATGAACGGCTTGAACAATTCAAGCGCCATCTTCTTCGGCAGACCGGCCTGGTGCAGACGCAGGGTCGGACCTACCACGATCACTGAACGACCGGAGTAGTCGACGCGCTTGCCGAGCAGGTTCTGACGGAAGCGGCCCTGCTTGCCCTTGATCATGTCGGCCAGCGATTTGAGCGGACGCTTGTTCGAGCCGGTGATCGCGCGACCACGACGACCGTTGTCGAGCAGTGCATCGACGGCTTCCTGCAGCATGCGCTTCTCGTTGCGCACGATGATGTCCGGCGCACTCAGATCGAGCAGGCGCTTCAGACGGTTGTTACGGTTGATGACACGACGATAGAGATCGTTCAGGTCGGACGTGGCGAAACGGCCGCCGTCCAACGGCACCAGCGGGCGCAGATCCGGCGGCAATACCGGCAATACGTTGAGGATCATCCACTCCGGCTTGTTGCCCGAGCTGATGAAACCATCGAGCAGCTTCAGGCGCTTCGACAATTTCTTCAGCTTGGTTTCGGAGTTGGTGTTGGGAATTTCTTCGCGCAGCTTGGCGGCTTCGGCCTCGATGTCCATGTCGTGCATCAGATCCTGCACGGCTTCGGCGCCCATCTTGGCCGAGAACTCGTCACCGAACTGTTCGAGTGCGGTGTAGTACTCCTCGTCGTTCAGCAACTGGCCACGCTCGAGCGTGGTCA
>DATJXP010000221.1:0-5134 GCA_035500035.1 Candidatus Acidiferrum sp.
GACCGCCCCCGCCAACTACTGACCCTGCAAAGTCTCGCCGTGTTGACCGGCCAGTTGCGCCACGATGGTGGACGCTGGCTCGACGCCACTGGTAATCCGCTCGATCTTGCTGCCTTTCTTGCCGCCAACGAGCAACGCCTGCTGGCCGGCACGCTGATCCGCAAGCTCGAAAACAATTTGTTCGACCCGACTCAATTGCCGATGCATGCGCCGTTGGCACTCGGCAGCGCCGATGGTGCGACGTCGCTGCGCTTCTCGCTCGCCACCCGCAAATTGCCCGCAGTGTTGCCGGCCAACTGGCGTGTCGTCGCCGACGACGGCAAGACCTGCACCATCGAAGTCAGCGGCACGCTGGAGGTGATGGTCAAGGACAGCTTCACAAGTCCGGTCAATGCCGCGGGACAACTGCCGACCGGCTTCGAACCGGGTGCGCTGTATCCGTCGCGCCATCATCCGCGCGGATTGCAGATGACGCTGTTCGCCGCGTCGGATGCGTTGAACTCGCTTGGCATCGGCTGGGACGAAATCCAGCGCAGGGTCGCACCCGACCAGATATCGGTTTACGCCGGCAGCAGCATGAACCAACTCGACTACGACGGTTACGGCGGCCTGTTGAAGGCGCGGCTGCTCGGCAAGAAGATCACGTCGAAGCAATTGCCGCTCGGCTTCGGCGAGATGCCGGCCGACTTCATCAATGCCTACATGCTGGGCAACGTCGGCAACACCGGTACCAATCTCGGCGCCTGCGCGTCGTTCCTCTACAACCTGAACCAGGCCATCAACGACATCCGCCGCGGCACGCATCGCGTCGCCATCGTCGGTGCCAGCGAAGCGCCGATCACGCCGGACATCCTCGAAGCCTTCGCCAACATGGGCGCGCTGGCCGACGACGCCGGTCTGCTCGAACTCGACCAGGCACTCGGCCTCGCCGCACCCGATCATCGCCGCGCTTGCCGGCCGTTCGGCAACAACGTCGGGTTCACGCTGGCGGAATCGGCGCAGTTCTTCGTGCTGTTCGACGATGCGCTGGCACTGGAACTCGGCGCCACCGTGCATGCCGCGGTCAACGACGTGTTCGTCAACGCCGACGGCTACAAGAAAAGCATCGCCAGCCCCGGTGTCGGCAACTACCTGACGATGGCGAAAGCTGCCGCCGCGACGCAAGCCGTGCTCGGCAAGCAGGGACTGCAACGCAGCTTCGTACAGGCGCACGGCACCGGCACGCCGCAGAATCGCACTACCGAGTCGGCGATCTTCGCCGATGTCGCGCGGCATTTCGGCCTAACGAACTGGCCCATCACCGCGATGAAGAGTTACCTCGGCCATTCGATCGCCTGTGCCGGCGGCGATCAACTGGCGATGACGCTCGGCGTGTGGCGGCACGGCATCATTCCCGGCATCCTGACCACGCAGCGTCTGGCTGACGACGTCAGCACCGCCGGCCTCGATTTCCTGTTGCAGCATCGCCGCATCGATCCCTTGCAGATGGAAGCGGCACTGCTCAATTCGAAAGGCTTTGGCGGCAACAACGCCACTGCGGCGATCCTGTCGCCGGCGGTCACGTTGAAAATGATGGAAAGGAAACACGGTGCCGCCGCACTCAAACAATGGCAACAGCGGCAGGAAAGCGTAGCGGTGAAAATCGCCGAATACGAACAACGCACGTTGCGCGAAGCGACCGCGCCGCTGTACCGCTACGACCACGACGTCAAGGATGGCAAGGATCTGCGTTTCGACGGCAGCAAGCTGGGATTGCGCGGTTACGACGTGGCGGTGAATCTCGATCTGCCGAATCCGTATCCGGACATGACCTGAAAGAAATTCCGTCAAATCATCGAGCGGGTCAACAAGGCCTGCAATTCGGCGGGAGTCAGGCGCGGCACCTCGACGTCGCCCCGGCGCGGTTCGCGTTCGTCGCCGCTTTCCAGCAAGGACGCCGCCCGCAGCTGACGCTGCAACAGCAGTACGGCTTCGACGTTCGGCACTTCGACGGCGGTGGCCATGTCGGGTTTGAAATAGATGCCCATGACGATCTCCTGCAATGACGGAAGCGCATTGCGTCTTCCCTTGTTGCGAGTTACGACCGTACGCCACCAACGCTTGAACGCTTTGTGCGGAAACGTGAACCACGCCGCAACTGCGGCTCCGTCAAATTTTTGACTGGACCTTGCCGATCAAAAGTGCCCTTGCTGATTCTTTCGGGCCTCCCCGCAAACTGACACGCGTTTTTTTTGTGGCTATCATTGGGACTTTTCGCAGTTCCAGCGCCTCAAGATAACCAACGCCGCACCCACTCATGCATCGGTTGGACTTTTACACACTGGAATACGGTGCCAGCATCATCGTGCTGTGCACGCTGTTGACCTTGCTGGCGTTCTGGCGCAAGCAGACTTTCCGCCCCGGTACGCTGTATTGGGTCGAAGGTGTGTGGATGTATGCGCTGGCCTTCCTGTTCTTCCTGTTGCGCGGCAACGCGCCCGGCTCCGTGCTCGGCCCGTTGATCACGACCGGCCTCGTCGCCAGCAGCGTGTGGTTCAACCACAGCATCCAGATGAACACCGGCGGCACGCCGCACATGCGGGCCGGATACGCGGCGGTGGTGGCGTCGCTGATCGGTAGCGCCGCCGGCCTCAGGGCCGGCGCGTCGTTGGGACTGCTGATCCCGGCGACCGCGCTGGTGATCGCCGTCCTTTCGCTGTATTCCAGCCTGTTGCTGTTCCGCTACCTGGGCCGCGGCGACGGCTTCCAGTGGCGTTCGCCGGAATTCAATACCGCGTTGGCGTTCCTAGTCTATGGCGTGTATCAGGTGCTGTTGTTCAGCCATGCCAGCTTCTACTCCGATCCCGATTACACGGTGACCGCCAAGCTGTTCCTCGCCACGCCGTTGTTCATCGCCGGATTGACCTTCAGCTTCATCCTGACCGCCTACAGCATGCTGGAACAACACCTCGCTTCGCTGTTGGAAAAAACGCGCGAGGACAACCAACTGCGCGAGCGTTCGCTGCAGGACCGCTGGATGCTGGCACTGGAGAACGCCAAGGCCGGCGCCTGGGAGTTGAACCTCAACCGCAACACGCTGAATTTATCGCACCAATTGACGCACCTGCTGGGCGCGCCCGATCGCGAAGCCGAGTTTCCGCTCGACAACGCGGTAAAAGGTCTGCACCCGGACGACGTGCCCGGCTACCTGCAGGATCTCGACCTGATCCGCCAGGGCATCACCGACACGCTCGACAGCGAACACCGGCTGCGCCGCAACGACGGTACCTATATCTGGGTGTCGAGTCGCGGCAAGTTGCTGCAACGCAAGGATGCCGACAGCGACCTGGTGCTCAGCGGCACCGTCATCGACATCAGCGAGAGCAAGTTCAACCAGAGCCAGCTCGAACATGCGATCCTGGAAGCGCAGAACGCGCGGCTGGCGGCGATCCAGGCCAGCAAGGCCAAGAGCACCTTCCTCGCCAACATCTCGCATGAAATCCGCACGCCGATGAACGCCATCATGGGCTTCTCGCAATTATTGATGGACGATCCCGCGTTGACGCCCAAGCAGCGGGAAAATCTCGACATCATCACCAGCAGCAGCCAGCACCTGCTGTCGCTGATCGAAGACGTGTTGAACCTGAGCCGCATCGAATCCGGCCACATCAGCGTCAAACCGATGGCAGTGGACCCGCGCGATTTCTTTGCCGACATCGTCAACTTCTTCCGCAAGCGTCCGCAGAAGAGCGGCGTCGAGTTCCAGGCCGACATCGGTTCGGCGTGGCCGGCGGCGCTGATGTTCGATCCCAAGTGCGTGCGCCAGGTCTGCATCAACCTGCTGACCAATGCCTTCAAATTCACCCAGGCCGGTTCGGTCAGTTTCAGCGTATCGCTGCAGCTGGCATCGGGCCAACCGCCGCAGCTGTGGCTCGACGTCAGCGACACCGGCATCGGCATGACAGAGGAGGAACAGCGGCACGTATTCGATGCCTTCGTGCAAACCAACCAAGGCGCCAATCTCGACGGTTACGGCCTTGGCCTGTCGATCTGCAAAACGCTGATCACGCAGATGGGCGGCCGGCTGGAGCTGAAATCCGATCCGGCGCAAGGTTCGCATTTCCGCGTCATCCTGCCGGTGGAACTGGCGGCGGACACCGCGGTGAAAACCGTCGCCGCGGCATTGCCGCAGCCCGGCCCCGTCACCGCACCGCGCCAGTTCACGCTGCTGATCGTCGACGACATCGAAAGCAACCGCAAACTGCTGAACCGCCTGCTGGAAAATTCCGGCTTCCGCATCGACGAAGCCAGCACCGCCAAGACCGCGCTCGACATGATGCGCCGGCAACCGCCCGACCTGGTGCTGATGGACATCCGCATGCCGCACATGCAGGGCGATGAAGTAATCCGCTTGATGAAGCAGGATGCGGCACTGCGGGCGATTCCGGTCATCGCCATCACCGCCAACGCGATGGAAGGCGAACGCGAGCGGCTGCTGGAACTGGGCGCCAGCGACTTCATCAGCAAGCCGTTTTCGCGCGCCGACGTGCACCAGCGCATCACCCGCATTTTGTACGCATCGGACAAGGCCGATGGCGTCGCGCCCACAGTCCCGGTCAGGCCGGCGATCGTTCCCACCGAAATCCGCCAGCCTCCTTCGTCTGCCGGCCTCTCGATCCTGGTGGTGGACGACAATCGCGCCAACCAGCAATTGTTGCTGTCGCAGTTGCGCCATCTCGGCTTCAACGCCGACGTTGCCGCCAACGGCCAGGAAGGGCTGGACTTGTTCCTCGGCAAACGCCACGCGCTGGTGTTTTCCGACTGCAACATGCCGGTGATGGACGGTTTCGAAATGACGCGGCAGATCCGCACCGGCGAGCAGACGGCAGCCGATGGGCGTCACAGTATCGTGGTGGGCATCACCGGTTCGCCCGAGGAATTGCGCAACCGTTGCTTCGAGAGCGGCATGGATCACGTGATCGGCAAGCCGCTCTTGCTCAACACGCTGCGCGGCACGCTGCAGAAGTTTGCCTTCCCGTTGTCGGGTGTGTGACGATGATGACGCGTACTTAATGCGTCGGAGTCGCTTGGAAGTTTAGTGCATGCCAATCGCTTGCGCTCCCCGATCACGCATCCGTCGCTCTCGCTCCTCCTT
>DATJXP010000222.1:0-2594 GCA_035500035.1 Candidatus Acidiferrum sp.
TGCAACGGCCAATCCGATCTGCCTTACTCCGGCAACTCCAATTGCGCCTGGCACCATCCGTTCGACGCGTTGCCGCCGCAGGGCGATGGCGCTGCCCCTCCTCTTCAGATGCGCGCCGGTGACACACTAATCATCGATGCGGGCAACTATGAAATGGGATTGAATGCTCCCGGCGCCAAAAACTATGCGGCATGCAACCAGGGCTGGCCGTGGGACTGTTTCATGGCGACGGTGCCGAGCGGAACCCTCCTCAATCCGACGCGCATCCTCGGTAAGGGTTGGGATCAAGGTTGTCCGGCAGCGCCGCAGTTGTGGGGCAGCGAGCGCTCCAGCAGCGTGATTTCGCTGGCCGGCAGCAACAACGTGGTGGTGTCGTGTCTTGAAATCACCGACCACAGTTCCTGTATCCAGTCGCATCTCGGTGGCAGCAGCCCGCTGGCGTGCAACCGCTCCACAGCGCCATTCGGAAATTGGGCTGCGGTCGGCGTCTATGCCAAAGATTCCAGCAACGTCACGTTGCAGGATCTGAATATCCACGGCATGGCCAACTACGGCGTACTCGCGGGGCGGCTGAGTAACTGGACAGTCAATCGAGTCAAGCTCGTGATGAACGGCTGGGGCGGCTGGAACAACGATCTCGGCGAAAGTGCGGGCTCATCCGATCACGGCCAGATGTTGTTCCAAAGCGTCGAAGTGGGCTGGAACGGCTGCGGCGAAAGCTACCCGGACGGCGCCATTGTCGGCTGCTGGGGACAGCAGGAAGGCGGCTACGGCGACGGCTTCGGCTCGAACACGACCAGCGGCAACTGGAAATTCGTCGATTCGTATTTCCACAACAACACGCAGGACGGATTGGACCTGCTCTATGCCGACATCACCGCCACCATCGACGTCGAGCAGTCGCACTCGGAAGGCAACGCGGGCAACCAGATGAAGCTTGCGGGTTCGCCCACGGTGCAAAACTCGCTCATCGTCGGCGACTGCTCTTACTTCCAGGGCATCGACAATATGTCGGGAAACAACTCCGGCGGTGCCGGCACTGCGGGCGATCAGTGCCGTGCGATGGGCAATGCGCTGGTGTTGTCCGTGCAACCGGCGATGCATGCGCTTGTGCGCTACAACACCATCACGAGCGAAGGCGACTGCCTCATCCTCGCCATCAACGGTGACAACACCTCGAGCGTGGCAATACAGAACAATGCGCTGATCGGCAAGCCCGACTGGCCTAAGGCGGACCAAAGTCCGCAGCCGCAGTCGTGTCTGTTCTATTGGGACAGCGGTCCGGCGAACTGGCCGGTCAGCTATGCCGGCAATCTCACCTACCAGGTGAAGGACAATTTTTGCCCGCCGGGCGCCGGCAATATCTGCAACGTCGATCCACAATTGATGGATGAGGATCTGCTGCATTTCAACGCTGTCCCGCTCAGCGGCAGCGCATTGATCAACGCGGCGAACATCGCGTCGGGCATTCTCGCCATCGACCAGCGCGGCAAGCCGCGCCCAACGCTGGGTGGCTACGACATCGGCGCGTTGCAATATCAGGGAAGCGGCGACGGCTCCACGACGGGCACGGACGAAGTCTTCGGCAGCGGCTTCCAGTCGTAGTGGGGAGCGCGTCCGGCGTAGCGCGGTGTGCTACGCCGGACGGTTTCGCGGCTGTGCAAAACGCGGAGGCGACGCGGCGGCGGCCGGCGTCTGCGGCGCGTATTCCGCGTCGCGCAGTACGTGCGCCTTCAACACCAGTCCGACATAAACCCAGAAATATCCGATCATCGGATAGTAGGTGAAGCGGTCGCCGAAACAATTGCCCAGCATCAGCGCGAGCCACGCGCCGATCATGCCCAACGCCAAGCCATAACCAAGGCTGCCGTGAGGGGCCGCACGCAGCGTGCGCCAGCACGCGGCGACGATCGACAGCAGCATGCCGATCGTGATCATGAATCCGCAGATCCCCTTCTCCGTCAATTCGCGCATGAAAAAGTTGTGCGTATCCATGTGCATCGGGTTGATCTCGCGATGATGGAACGTGTGGAAGCCGCTGCCGAACAGCGGGTGCTCGGTGAAGTTATCCCACGCAATCGCCCAGAATTCGAAACGCATTTCGGTGCTCTCGTCGCGCTTGCCCTGCTCGATGGTCGTGCTGTCGAAGCGCTCCACCACGGAAGCCGGCAGGTACTGCTGGGCGATCAGCGCGACGGCGAACAGCGGCACGAGCACCTTCCAGCGTCCGCGCCAGAGCAGCACCACCGCGATGACGCCGACCATCAGCGCGATGTATGCGGTGCGCGAGTACGACCACATCACACCCAGCAACATGCAGGCGAGCCCACCCGCCACCACGATGCGCCACGTGCGCGAGAGTCGCACTGCGATCAGCAGCGCCGACAGCACCACAGCCATGGTCACACAGAAGGCGGCGAATTCGTTGGCGCCCAGGTAAGCGAACGTGCCGGAGACGCGCAATGCATCGCTGTAGTGCCAGCGGCTGACGCTGGCATGCTGGTTCCAGATCACGTGCAACATGTAGGGCAACGGCAGCAAGGTGACCAGCAATATCTGCTTCAGACTGCGCCAATCGGTGACGCTCATCTGAG
>DATJXP010000223.1:0-6662 GCA_035500035.1 Candidatus Acidiferrum sp.
AGGCGTGCATACAGCGGCAGCACTTCGACATTCTGGTATTGCTGGCGCCGCAGCAGATCTGCGCAATCGCGGATTTCCTTTTCGCCGCTGAGAAACACCAGCACGTCGCGGAAGGCCTGCTTGTGCTGCCGCTCCAGTTGCAGGATGTGCTCGTAGGCGGACAACACCTGTTCCGGCAGTTCCTGCTCCTCCTCATCGGCAGGCGGACGATAGACCATCGTCACCGGATAGGTGCGCCCGGAAACTTCGATCACCGGCGCACCGGCGAAGTGTGCCGAGAATTTTTCCACTTCGATGGTGGCGGACGTGATGATCAACTTCAGATCGCTGCGCTTCGCCGTCAGTCGCTTCAGGTAACCGAGCAGGAAGTCTATGTTCAGCGAACGCTCATGCGCTTCGTCGATGATCAACGTGTCGTAACGGTTGAGCCACGGATCGTTTTGCGTTTCCGCCAGCAGGATGCCGTCCGTCATCAGCTTGACCAGCGTGAGTTCCGAGCTGGTGTCGGTGAAACGCACCTGGTGCCCTACTTCCCTGCCGTCCTGCACACCGAGTTCCTCGGCAATGCGCATGGCGACCGTGCGTGCCGCCAACCGCCGCGGCTGGGTGTGGCCGATCATGCCGTGAATGCCACGGCCCAATTCGAGACAGAGCTTGGGTAACTGCGTGGTTTTGCCGGAGCCGGTTTCGCCGGCGATGATGACGACCTGGTGCGCTGCGATCGCCGACTTGATTGCTTCGGCCCGCGCCACCACCGGCAGCGATTCCGGATAGTTGATGATCGGCACCGCCCGCTGCCGCTGCTCCACCAGTGCCATCGAAGCGGTTACCTGCTGCGCCAATGGTTCCAACTGGCGTTGCAGGGTTTCTGCCGGAGTTTTGGCAGCATCCCGCTTGAGCCGCTGCAGGCGATTATGCAAGGGCCAGCGGTCCTTCAGCAGGCACCGCCGCAGGCTGCTCTCGATGTTCTGGATCAGTTTATTGGTCTGCATAACAGCGCTGTTGGCGCTCGCAACAGCTGCGGGCCGGGAATGGCGACAGCTTCAGGATGGGCAATTTTCTCACATGCAAAAAGGCCGGGGACTACCCCGGCCGATTTCATTGCTTGCGATATCGCGGCGTTCGATTGTGTGCCTGCGCTCAGATTCCCTGTTCGCGATGATACGCTTCGTTGTTCGGCGTGTGATCGCCGGCCAGCCAACGCTTCAACTCGGAATGCGCCTTCGGCAGTACTTCGGCGTTGATCTTGTCCACCTGCGGGTGGTCAGTGCAGAACTCGACGATCATGTCGTCCGGGTCGAGCACGTACAGCGAATTGCAGTAGCCGTGTTCGAGGAAGTAGTATTTTTCCTGCGGATAATTGCCTGCCTTGACGCGACGCAGCAGTTCGTTCTGATGGGCCTTGTCGACCTTCACTGCAATGTGGCGAAAACCGGAAAGAGGCAATTCGGGGCCGAACTGCTTCTGGTCCTCGGCATCGGCGAACTGGAAGAACGCCAAGGCGCTGCCGTCCTTCAGGCCGAAAAAGCAGTGGCAATAGATTCTTTCCTTGCCGAACAAATCGGTTTTCTCGCACCAGGTAGCCATCAGCGGCATGCCCATCATGTCTTCGTAGAAGGCGCGGGTCTTTTCCAGGTTTTTCACGACGTAAGCCGTGTGATGCAAGCGCATCGGTTGCGGAATCTTGGCTGGAGCGTTCATGGATTTCTCCTCTCTCGTACAGGTGGCGGAATGCTAAGGGGTTGCCCAAGCGAGTTCAACCGTCCCAAATCAATCATTCAGCCAAAAAGCGCCTTGCGGGACTGCGGAAACGGGTTGTTGACCACTTCTGGCTTGGCGTTCATGAACATCGTCGCCCGGGTCTTGTCATCGTAAGCCGGCCAATTGGGCAAACCGGCATGATTGGGGTTACCGGTACGGGCAAAGTTCGCAAAGGCGGTACTGAGGCGGGTGGCCAATTCGTAGCGATCCTGGCTCGCACCTGTCATCGACGCGCACACGTCGACGTTGTCGAAGGCGAACGGGATGTCGAGACAATGGTAGGCCCGCAGCTTGCCGTGACGGGCGCCGGACTGCCAGTTGAAGTAATACATGTAAACCGGCGCACCGCCTTGCGCACCTTTCAACGCGCCGCCACTCAGCACGCCGCGGCGGAAGTTGTCGGAACTGATGATCTGGTACAACTCCTCGTTGCTGCGCGCGCCGAATTCCTTCTTGTAGGTGGCGAGCAAGGCCGCGGCACCGGCCGCATCGCGCTTGGTGTCCGCCATCAGCAATTTTTCCAGCATTGCTGCATCCATCGGCTCGGTCGGCGTACTGCCGAAAAAGTTCACTTCGTGTTCGGTCGAGCCCAGTATCAATGGCACCTCTTTGGAAGCCGGCGGCGCATCGGGCGAGAACGGATTGCGCTTCAGGTTCTTGCCGTCGACCACTGGACTGGTGGCAAGGCCGGGTGTCTCGACATAAGCCTTCAACAACTGTTCCATCGGCAGTTCGCGCAGTTTAGCCACCTGGTTTTTCTGCAAGCCCAATTGCTTCAGCAACTTTTCGGCATTGGCAGTGGCTTCTTCCTGTTTCAGGCCGGCAGTGGTCACACCACTCATGGCGATACCGCGATGGAACAAGCCCTTGGCAGCCTCCATCGCCATCAAGGTAGTGACTTTGCCGGCACCGCCGGACTGACCGAAGAGGGTGACATTGCCCGCGTCCCCGCCGAACGCCGCAGCGTTGTCGCGCACCCATTGCAGCACGGCGATGATGTCGAGCAGCCCGGCATTGCCTGAGTCGGCAAACTGTTCGCCGCCCAAGCCGGCCAGATACAGATGACCGAAAATGTTCAACCGATGCGTGACGGTGACCACCACGACATTCTGGTTCATCGCCAAACGCGAGCCGTCATACAGCAGCCAGTTGCCGGAACCGCTGCTGAAACCACCACCGTGCAGCCAGACCATGACCGGGCGTTTGCCCTGATCGAGCGCAGGCGTCCACAGATTGATGTTCAGGCAGTCTTCGCCGATCGGTTCGGCACGATCGAGCGCAAACACTTCCGGAATCAGCGGGCGACCGGCCAGCACGTCTTGCGGACTGCGATGAGCGATCTGCACGGCGTCCCTTACGCCTTGCCATGGCTTCTTCGGTTGTGGAGCAGCAAAGCGTAATGCCCCGGCGGTCGGCTCACCGTAAGGAATCCCGAAAAAAGCATTGGCGCCGTTCTGCATCACACCGCGCAGACTGCCGGCCGAGGTTTTGACCACGGCGGTCTGCTTGGCATTGCGGATATCCTGGGCCCAGGCTGGCAACATCAAACTCCCTCCCAGCACCAACGATGACGACAAGGCTGTCTTGAGTACCGAGCGACGGCTGAAACCGTTCTTGCTGCCGGATTTTGCATGGCGCATGACATTCCCCTTTGATGCAGTTGTCTTCGGATGATAATCCATGTGCCGACGGTTTGTGGTATAAGGCCGCCGCTTTTTGCCTGGTATTGATCGATGTCCGAACTACCCTTTGTATTCCTGTTGCCCGGAATGTTGTGTGATGCCGAAGTATGGCATCACCAGATGCGTGCGCTCGCACCATGCTGCCGTTTGTCGGTCCCCAGCTTCCGTAGCCTCGCCTCGTTCGAAGCAATGGCAGGGCGCGTATTGGGTATGGCGCCCGAACGCTTTTCCGTGGTTGCACACTCGATGGGTGGTCGCGTGGCCATGGAATTGATGCGCATGGCACCACAGCGCATCGAGCACTTTGTGTTGATGGACATGGGCGTGCATCCGGTGGCCGAGGGAGAAACCGAACGTAACCGGCGTCTGCTGGAGTTGGCGACAACAGGTGGGCTCGAAGCGGTGGCTGACAGTTGGATTCCGTTCATGATCCATCCGGATCGCTATCAGGATTTGGCGTTGACGGCGGCAATCCGGCAGATGGTATTGCGCAACGACATTGCCGATCTGCACAACCAGTTGTTGGCTGCCGAGCGGCGCCAGGATCAGTCACAGTATCTGTCGCAGATCAGCCACAAGGTGCACATAGTGTGCGGTGACAGCGACAACTGGAACCCGCCCGAGCTGCATCAACGCATGCATCGGCAATTAAGCAACTCTGAATTGGTGATTTTGCCGCACTGCGGCCACATGGTGCCGATGGAACAACCGGAGCAAGTGACCGAATTATTGTTGCGCTGGCTGCGGGAATAACAAACCTGCATCGATGGAGCATCGATGCAGGTTAGTCCGAACGGGCGATCAGGGCGAGATGGCGCTGGTGCGATCCACTTTTTTGCCACCGTCGCCAACCATCAACTCGGCAGCCAGGTTGGCTTGCTGACAGACGTATTCGAACAGTTCCTGACCTTTGTCCCAGCGCAGCGAGAATCCGCCGTCGAACGTCTTGGTGTAAGCGCCGGGATCGTCGATGGTGACACGGTAGTCGACCGTGTTTTCATCCTTGCGGGTGAAGCGCTCGATCGTATGCAACTGACTGGTGTGCGGCATGCCGCGACGATCCATCCAGAATTCTTCGTTGTAACCGACGGTATCCACCACCAGCGTGTTGCCCTCCCAATGACCGACTGAATGACCATAGTTGGTCGGTTGCCAGTCGGTCGGGTGGGCACGACCGTCCATGTAGATGGTACGGAAGGTATGCGGGCCGCCGATGTCGAAGATGTACATGCGCTGCAGTTCGGTCATTTCCATGAATTCGACCCCGTACGGGGTCAGGAACTGGCGAGCCGCACCCGAAGCCTTGCAACGCGTATGCGGTTCCAGTTCTTTTTTCTGGCGGTAGTCAAACAAGGCTTTTGACCAAGGCTGGAACGGAATCTGGGCATAGGGAGTAATCGGCTCGGTGATGCCAAATACTGGAGTCCAGATGTCCTTGTCGCCGGCTGCCCCACCGCCAAGGATGACCCTGCCGGCCGCATTGACTGGCGCCGGACCAGCCGGCGGCTGTGGCGCTCCCTGCCTGCGCGCAGAAGATGGAGCCGGAACTCCGCCTGGAGAGGCTGCGGGAGCTTGCTGCGGCTGGGCAACCACGATGCTCGTGATGGTCAAAGCCAGCACGGCGAACGTTGCACGGATCGGTTTCATCATGGTTGGCCTCAACTTTCTGCCTGCTTCAGGTTTTCTGGCTTAGTTTGCGTTCTCTTTGGCCTTGGCCTTTTCTTCGATCTGGCTCGAACCGGCATCCAATGCCTGACCAGGAGCGCCGCCGGTGCCAGCGATGGTCACCGTTTTGGCGTTGACGCGGTTGCTGCCATTGCGTGCCAGGAAGCCATCGACGTCAATTTTGGTGCCGAGGTTCAGCGACTCACGACGCCAGCCGCGACGCTGCAGCAAGTGCGGCGGACCCAGCTCGGCGCCCCAGTTGACGTTCTGGCCGGTTTTGGCGTCCTTCACGTTGAAATAGATCCACACGTGGGGGTTGGTCCATTCCACCTTGGTGACGATGCCCGTGAGCTTGATCGTCTTGTCGGCGTCAAACTCGGCGGAAAATGAGTGGTGCGCATAAGCACTGCCAGTCAGCGACAGGCCGAGCGTGGCTGCGAGCAAACCTGCATACAACTTGGTCTTCATGGATTTTCTCCTCGACGAGTGACGCTAATTGCCTAGGGACGGTTGTCCTGGCAGAAAAATATCGGTAATTCCTGGTCTGGCACCCACTGCATGGTCCAGCTGGCGGTCCATGGCCGCGTATAGGCGCCATGATCGTCAATCGTGACCTGATACTGCAGTGTGTTCATATCAAGTCGCGTAAAGCGTTCGGTCAGAACCAGATTGCTGGTGTGCGGCAGACCGCCGTTGCTCATCCAGAAATCTTCGTTGAAGTCCTTGGTCGTGGCAACGAGCGTGTCGCCTTCCCATTTGCCGATGGAGCGACCAAAGTACAGCGGGTTGTCATCGTCGCCGGTAACCACACCCACTTTCTGTCGCCCGTCCATGTAAATGATGCGGTAGTTATGGTTGCCGCTGCCCATCAGGATGAACATGCGCTTGGTGGCTTTATCCTCGACGAACTTGATGCCGAAATCGCTCTGATACTGGCGCGGGCCGCCTGGCGGTTTGCAATGCAGGAACAGGGGGTCGTCACGCAGGTCGCGTTCCTGGCGACGCTTGTACAGCGCCAGTGCCCATGGTTGCAGCGGAGCTACTTTCGGGGCGTCGGCCAAATTGGCCAATTGGCCGAACCGGTCCATGCTCACTTTTGCTCCGTCTTCAACCAGTACGGAACTGCTCGGAAAACCCCAGTATCCAGCTGCGGTGCCGAAGATGACCTTGCCATCGCTGCCACGTGGCGCCGGTTCGGATTTGGCCGGCTTGGCAGGATGTAAATCCTTGACTGAAAACACCACAGTATTGCCCTTGCTGAAGCTCTCCGACCAGACCTGGCGCGAACCGTCGCGGGCACGAATGCCTTTCACGGTGATCGTATCGCCCGGCTTGACCGTGGCGTTATTCCAACCACTGGCCTTGAGTACCAGCGGGCTTTCGAGTTCGACTGCCCAGTTGACTACCTGATTGCCATCCTTGACGTTGACGAACACGTGGGCGTACGGGTTCTTCCAATCGACGTTGGTAACGATGCCCGTCAGCGTCATCGTTTTGGTTTTGTCGAATTTGGCCTGTAGCGCGCGCTGCGCGAAGGCAGAGCCGGAAGACACG
>DATJXP010000224.1:0-5452 GCA_035500035.1 Candidatus Acidiferrum sp.
CCGGCGCCACGAAAAATCGCATGTCGTTCATCACCAGGCCGTCGCTCTGCAATTCACCCGCCAGTGCCAGCACCGCGTCGAAGTCGTCGGAGGTCAGCGACAACAACTGCATGCCGCGCCAACGGTCGGCTTCGCGATCCAGTTGCGGGTTGTACGGCCGATTGACCGAATAGCTGCCGGTTTCCACCGTGATGTCCGGCCGGCTCTGCGCTTTCTGGATCGCCGCCGTCATGCGTTTGTTGATCTCGAGCTGGATCTGGCGCGCGTTGCTGCCCTTGGCCTCCACCATCAACCGCACCATGATGCGATTACGCGCTTCCATGCGTTCGGCCTGCTGCGACAGCGTGATTTCGGTGTGATCGACCTGGTGGATGATTTTCATCTCGGCCGCCGCCGGTGGCGTTTTTTCGGCGGCATCGGCGTCGTGACAGCTGACCAGGTTGAGGCAAACAGTGAACAAGGTGGCGGCAAGCAGGCGGGAATTCGTCATGGGATCGTCCTGATAAAAGTGGCTGCTCGGGATGCAAGGCGCTGGCAAGCAGCGACACTCCAGCACGACGTACATGCTAGGCAGCGTTTCTCACGCCGCGATGACGGCCTGCGGCAACACTCGCGATCAATTGTGGCGAAACGCGGGCGAGAAGAACCGAATCAGCGCGATCGTTGCGCGCCGTACTGCTCGGCATACGGAAAGTCGCTGTGCAATTGCTGCAAGCGTTCGAGGCACCACGCATCGATGCGGGCATGCGAGCCCGGCAGCAGCTCGTTCCCGGTCTTGCTTTCGCCCTTGCGCATCATGGCGCCACGCGTGTCGGCCCACGGCGGGCCCATGCCAACCGGATCGAACTTGTGCGTGATCGGTTTCATCGCGGCAAAGGTGGACTGCTCCACTACGGCCCGCTGTTCCTGCTCGGTTAAATTGACCCCCATGAAGGCGGCAACTTTCGTTACTGTGGCGGGCAAGTCGCGTTTCATTTGTTCGTAGGTAATGAACAACACGTTGGGCTGATCGCGCAGTGCCCAGCAAGTGGCGGTGAAATCGGCCCATGAGCCGAACAGCGCGTCGGGCGACAAATACATGTCGAGCCAGTTCGCCACCTTCGGCATCAATGGCCCCATGGTGCTGCCGACGAAGGGATAGCTGGATTCGAACACCGCCTTCGGGTCGCGGACGACGCAGATGTACCTGGCCTCAGCGTTGAACGGCACGCCGGCACCGGGTGCGAAGTGGGTTTTGACGACGCGCAGCTGCGTCGGGCACTGGGCAATATCGACATCGTGGTACGACACCGCCGTCTTCATGCGCTCCGGCAATTCCGGCCACGGCACCAGGTCATGGATGTGGGCAAACTCGGCCTTGCCGCGCCAGGCAATCTGCGTGGCGACCTGCATCATCCAGTTGGTGCCGCTTTTGAAGTAGGAGCTGATGACGATGTCGCTGGCACCCGGTTGCACATCGGACGGCCAGACAAAGACCTTCTTCATGCCCTTGCCCATCATCTGCCGCGGCCACTTGCCGCGCCACTCGGCGAAACGGATCAACGGCACGAACACCAGCCACAGTGGCAGGAACCATAGCCAGTAAGCCAAACGTGAGTGTTGCCGGCGTCGGATCGGGGTCACCATCTGCTGTCCTTGTTATCGTTGTTATTGGCTGGCGACCGGCATTTTCCATCAGCTGCTGGCGAAAGAGGAAAATTTTTGTGTAAAGTTATATTGACACTATGTAAAGATAATTTTACATTACTGTCAGCTCCATTTAATGGCTGATGCAGGAGAACACCGATGTCATTCCGCGAAAAAACCGCGTGGGTCACGCTGTGCGCGATAGTGATCGTGACGCTGATGTACTGGTTTCACATAGGATCGCTGTTCGAGCCGCATTCGCCCGGGCGAGTGGCACATTCGCTCGGCGCCAGCCTGGTGGCCTTCCTGCTGATCGAACTGGTGGCGTACTTCGTGCTGCGTCTGCGCAATCCGGAAGACGCCGGCGAACCCAAGGACGAGCGCGAGCGTTTGATCGACTTGAAGGCAATGCGTATCGCCTACTATGTGTTCGTGGTCTGCGCCTTACTCGGCATCTTCGTCGCGCTGCACGTGGTCAACGCCGGTGCCGGCGCAGTGGCAACGACGGTCATGCTCGCCTATATGGCGGCGGAAGTGGTGCGGCACTCGGCCCGCATCGTGTTCTACCGGCGTGGAGTCTGACATGGCCCCGACTCCGATCACCAACACCATACGCCAACTGCGCTTCCAGCACGGTGAAATGACGCAGCAGGAACTCGGCAAGCGCGTTGGCGTTACGCGGCAGACGCTCAACGCGATCGAGGCCGGTAAATATTCGCCGTCGCTGGAAGTGGCGTTCCGCATCGCCAAGGTGTTTGGCGTGCGGGTGGACGAAGTGTTTCACTTCGGGCCGGAAAAGTGATCGTGCTGACTAGCCGGAGAACAACACCGCGTGCATCAGCCGGCCGGGCATGAACGCGAGCAAGGTCATCACCACCAGCGCGATCATCAGCATCACCATCGTGCGCGCGTGATCACGATACTTGCGGCGCTTGACCTTGTAGATGCCGTACGCCATCAACACCAGCGCCGAACCGCCGCCGACATACGCGGCGATCCAGCTGTTGCCGTGCGGCACCAGCATCGACGTGAGCCCCATCAACGTCATCGCGCCGACCCAGGTCCAACCGAGTATGCGATGACGCCGATCCCCCTTCGGCAGCGCCAGCATGCCCCAACCGGTTGCCACCATCGTGAGTATGAAAACGGCATGCGCTTGTGTGACCAGTGGCGCTTCAGCAAATGCCGCGGTATTCAGGCCGAAACGCCAACTGACGTCCTGCCAGCGATCCGAGCCGCCGAGCAACCACGCACAGCCGGGCACGACGACGAGAATGGTGAACGCAAACCAGATCAAGCGACGGATGTCGTCGGGTTGCAGTATCTGCCGGCGCGCCGGCCGCGTGGAGGTGGCTCGTTCGTTGTTGTTTGCCACGGTTATTCCCTCTCGATGGAATACGGCAGCACTATGCCTCAGCCAAGCAACCGCTACACCTATCGTTTTTGATAGTTCTGCGCGGCCTGCTGCTACTGCGCCAGTTTCTTCGGTGCCGTCTCGCGTATGCCGAGCGCCAGCACGCCGGCCACCAGCGAAAACAGGAACAACATCCACAGCGGTGCTTGTAAGCCGAATTTGTCGGCGGCGATGCCCGCTATCGTCGGCGACAACACGCCACCGAGAATTTCACTGCTACCCATGCACAGACCGAGCGCGGCGGCGACGTGGCTTTCGCTGATGCTTTCCGACGGTATCGTCGCCATGAACAGCGGGAACACGCCAGTCACGGCCCAGCCGATGGCGAACAATGCAGCAAGGCTCCAGGTCGAGCCCGAATAATACAGTGCGGCGAGCGGCAGGATCATGCCGATGGCCGGCAATACGATCATCGGCCAGCGGCGGCCGATGCGGTCGGACCACGCGGGGATTGCCGTTGAGGCAATCGTGGCGGAAATGCCGAGCGCGCCCATCAGCCAACCCATCGTTTCCGCATCGTAGCCACTCACTTGAGTCAGATAGAGCGGCATGAAGGCCCAGCACACGACGAGATACGACACCAGCAAAATGCCGATCAGCACGCACAGCACGATGTTGCGATTGCCGAACAGCACGCTCCACGCCATGCGTTGCGTTTGCACTTGTTGCACTGGTGCAGCCAGCGGCGGCTTGATCAGCGCGGCCATCAACGCCACCGTCACCAACCCCGGCAGCGCAGTAAGAAAGAACGCATTGCGCCAACCGAGCGCAGTAGCGAATGCCACCAGCACCACCGGCGCCACGAACGAACCCATCAGGCTGGAACCGAAGCCCTGCGCCACGCCCATCGCCAGCCCGCGATGCAGCGGCGAAATCTCGGTGTGGATCATGGCCTGGCTGACCGGCATGATGCCGCCCTCGGCCAGGCCCATCAGCAAACGCGTGGCGAACAACATCATGAACGAGCCGGCCAAACCCGACATCACCGAGCACAGCGAAAACGCCAGCGAGGTCAGCACCAGCAGCGTTTTGCGCGAAAAGCGATTGGCGATCAGGCCGATGCCGAACGCCGACACCGCCCACGTCAGCGACAACGCGCTCGACAACATGCCGACCTGGCTGTTATCGAGCCCGAGCTCGGGCTGGATGAACGGCATCAAAAAGCCGGTGGCGTTGCGGTCGAACAGCACCAGCCCGAAGTTCAGGCTCAACAAGGCCGTCAGCAGCGATTGATAGAACGCACCGTGACGAACGACTGGCGCTGAAGCATTCATGACTTGGCAAACCGCGCCAGCACGGCACCGGACCAACCCATGATGTCCTTCGAACGGATCAGCCACTGGCCATCGACCTTGGCGATCACATCGCGCACATGGCCACACCAATGCAGGTGCGGCGGTTCGGGCGGATGATTGATAGTGGCCCACGCATACGAGCGCACCACCACGTGGTCAGCTCGGCCTAGCGGGTCGGGCTCGAACACGAACTGTGACATCTGGTGCTGGTGACCGGGGAAATCCGGCCGCAGGTGGAACTTCAATACCAGCTTGCGGATTTCGTCGCAGCCCTTGCGGACTTCGAGGCCGCGGTCGCGGGTTTCTTCGGTGGCTTCTGCGTCTTCGGTGAACAGGGCGACATAGCCATCGGTGTCGCCGGTGTCGAGGGCCCAGCAGTAGCGGGCGTAGAGTTCATGGATTTCCAGGCGGTCCTGGATGCTGAGTGTGGTCATGGAAATTCCCCTCTACTGATCTCGATATTTTGTTATGTGAACGTCAGAGTCACTTGAGGTACAGTGCATGCCAATCGCTTGCGCTCCCCGGTGCTGCAGCTCGTCGCTACCGCTCCTCTCCCGCAGCATCGGCTCGCCGCGATCGGCTTTAATCCTTGGCGCTAGTGACTCTGACTCGAATTGCATTATGCGTAAAGAATACGACTTTTCCAAAGCCAAACGGGCTAGTGACGTGCCTCACCTGGTCAAGCTGCGCGAACAAGCCTCTATCAAGGCAGTGACGCTGCTGTGTGCCGCGTTACTGGCATGGCCTGCCACCGGTTTTGCGCATCACTCGGTTTCGATGTTCGAGCGCGAGCACACTGTGACTTTACATGGAGAAGTGAAGGAGTTTCAGTGGACCAACCCGCATAGCTGGATCCAGGTGCTGGTGAAGGACGCTGACGGCAACGTGGTCGAGTGGAGCCTGGAAGGCGGCAGCCCCGGCATCATGGGGCGCAACGGTTGGAAGCGGACTTCGCTGCAACCGGGCGAGGAAATCACGGTGGAAATCTATCCGCTCAAAACCGGCGAAGCCGGCGGTTGCTTCGTCGAAATCACCAAGGCCGACGGCAGCAAGCTTTACTACCATGGCTAAGTTCCAAAAATCGTTGGTTTTGACCTGTGCCTTGCTGTTGTACACG
>DATJXP010000225.1:0-2783 GCA_035500035.1 Candidatus Acidiferrum sp.
CTTTGTGGGGAAATTCGCCGTTGATGACCCAACCGTGCCCGTGAGCAAGTTCATCGAGTCTCTTTTCCAGTGCGATCAGCCGGCTGTCCTGCACGGCGACCTGCGTTAAAACCGTACCCAGCTTGTCGAAGGCGTTCGTCAGCGCTGCGACGGTTGTTTTCAAGTGGGCCATGTCCACTTTGACGATTCTGATATCGCCACCTAGACGAAAGATGACCATCAGCCCGCCAAAAATGAAGGCGCAAATCTCGATCGCGTTGCCAATCGTGATGGTTGGGTCAAAAGTCATCACTTGCATTGCTATTTAGAGAGCTCGATGCGGCGCTTTTCTGCGTCATCCAGTTTCTGGCGCGCCTGTCGCAGTTCTTCGTCCCAACTCTGCTTGGCAACCGGATCAGCCGGCGGTGCGGTCGCCAGCAGCCCGCGCACGCGACTGTTGTAGATGTCGATTGCCATCTCCGACTGGTGCAGGTTCAGCTTCTGGATGTCGCTCGACCAGGCCGGCGTCGGCATGCCGAGCAGATGCCACAAGCCGACAAGCGCGGTCAGCGAGCCGGCCAGCGCGCCCGCCTGCAAAAAACCTTTCAGGAAGGCCCTCTGCCTTTTGGTCATCGCTTCAGTGCTTCCCGGTTACAGCCTGAGCCAGTGTACCAAGAAGCGATGGGGCATGCTCGCCCAAAAGGGCCGTCGTCGTGCGACGAGTGTTGTCCATTGCAACATAGCCGCACAAACCGGCAAGAATGGTGAAAGGCGTCATGAAAACACCGGCCATGTCGATGATGTTCTTCAGCATGACGCCGTTGCTGGTCGCCAGGGCGTAGATGACGACCGGAATAGGGACGGTTGCCCAGACAACGATGACATAACCGATAAGGTTCCGCCAATGATACCATGAGATATGGCCAATCTCGGCCTGCATCGTGGCGTTAACCGCCTGGCTCTGCTGCGCGTCGGCTTGCGCGGCGGCAGTCAGGTAGCCGTACTTCGCTGCAGCGGTCTGTTCGGCGGCCTGGATGCTGGCAATCGCCACATCGCCGCCCTTCTCGATCGCAGCCTGAATGTTCTCCGGCGTAATCGCCGGCTGGCCCTCGCCACCGAGACCCAGCACGTTGCCAAGGATGCTCACCGCCGCGCCGGCGAGCGGGCCACCAAGCATGGTGGCGACGGTCGGCGCAAACGGCTTGATGAGGCCGATGATCGATGAGAAGTTCACGGCTCAGGCAGCCGGTGGCGTGACGCTGGCGATGGCACCCTTCGCGGCGCTGGATGCGTCAGTGACAACGGTTGCAACCGGTGCCGGCAGCGAAGCCACCACGCCGCTCGGTACGGTGACGGCACGCGCGGCGGCATTCGACACGGAATGGATGTGGGTAGCCAGCATGTAGCCGGCGAAGCCACCGGCGCCCAAGCCAATGATCAGCATCAAGAGTGCAAGAACGTCCATGGTGAGCTCCCTTACCGTTTCCAGATGAAGTGTAGCACGACTGCAAACACGATAGCCACGGCAATAATGGCCAGTCCAATCTCGACCTTGGGCGATTGCAGTGCCGTAATGATAGCAGCGATAATGGCAGCACCACCAAGGGCATGCTTGGGATGGATACTCGGCGCGGGCGGCGGCACGGGCACCGGCTGAACCGGCGGTGCGGGCGGCTGCACGATGACCGGCGGGGCTTCCGGCTTTTCCTGCTCCAGTGCCGGCTTCCACTTGGCGTACCACGCTTCGCGTTCCGCGAGCCCTATCGTGCCGCCGTTGAGATGCTTGGTGACGTTGAGAGTGTCACCGTTGACGGCGTAGGGCAGGCATCCGCACAGGATAAAGTCGGCCACTCCTAACAGCAGCACGTATTTCGGATCGCTGAGATATTCGGGGTGCGCGATGACATCGATGCCGGTCATGGTGGCCAGTTTCTGATAGCCTTCCTTGCCCGTAACCTGGCTCAAGCCTCGGCCGATATAGGTCGAGCCGTCGTGCGACGGGTACGGCGCATTGCCCATGCGCCCGCCGTAGACGTGATCAATCAGCTTGATGTGGAATTGTGGGTCGCCGGAGAAGCTGTCGCACTTGGCGTAGCAATCGGCAGGCGATGAGAATCGGTTGGGCCATACTTGGCAGGCACGCTCGGCCGAGTAGTTGATGTTCTCGGTCATCTCCAGGCCGGCGCCGCACTCGTGGCTGAACTGCGCCATGGCCTGCGCGACAGAAACAACCGTCGTCAGACCGTATTTTGGAAAGACGATCGGCGCCGCGGCGGCGATGCCTTCCAGCAATCCGGGCACCTTGCTGTTGCCGCTCGGCCAGAGCCGGCGCAACGTCGTCAGCGTGAGCATGGATTACTTTCTGCGAACGATCCAGTTGGCGGCAAGAACGAACAGCGCGTAGATCGTCAGCGACGTGATCTGGAAAACATCGGGCTTCGGTGTGCTCCACCATAGCCAGAACGCGCTGCCGACTGTAGTCAGCATAAATAAATCTGCGATGGCCGCAATAGCCCTTTGCGACAGCGCCTTGAGCGCGAGCATCAATGCTGCAGTTGCGGCGTCGGACGGTTCGGATTGGTCGGGAAGTTCTTCAACCACCTGGAATCGGGGCTTTTCGGCCATTGGGCGCTGCCTCGCTCATCGCGCCGGCGAACGTGCCAAAATCGGCACCGTCGTCATCGTCGGCTTCGGCCGGTAGTCTAGCTTTGTTTTTCACTGCTAGCAATTGGGTCAAAGCTTTTAACGCTTTCACCTTTTCGTCCAATGTTACGTCTTTTTCTTCAGCTTTCTTAACAATGTTC
>DATJXP010000226.1:0-2756 GCA_035500035.1 Candidatus Acidiferrum sp.
GTTGACGGTCAGCTGCCCTTGCTTGATCCATTCCTGCAGGCGGGCACGCGAATAATCGGCAAACAGCAGTGCGGCGGCCTGGTCCAGCCGCAAGCCGGTATGTTCGGCCGCCACGGTGCGGGAAAGCTCAATCTGCTCAACGGGTTCGGCGGTTTGGGCGGGCATGAAGGATTCCTGAATGGGCCCGCAACCCCATCCAAGGTTCTATGGCAGGCACGGCGGGACAGTGTAAACTTGCCCGCCATTATAAAGGTCCCAACCCTGTTCGCAGTGAGCCCCGTGATCAAGTCCTTGCCCGTTACCGCCCTGAGCCGCCTGTTGCTGTTGACCGCCACCCTGCTGGCCGTGCTGATGCTGGATGGCTGCAGCACCAAAAAAGAAGACCTCAACACCCTGGGCGAAGAACGCCTGTGGGACATGGGCCAGAAGGCGATCACCTCGTCCAACTGGCCGCGCTCGATCCAGTTGATGCAGCAGATCGAAGCGCAGTTCCCGTTCGGCCGCTACGCCTCGCAATCGCAGCTGCTGCTGATCTACGCCTACTATATGAACAGCGAGCCGGATGCCTGCCGCACCTCGGCCGACCGTTTCATCCGCCTTTATCCCGATCACCCGAATATCGATTACGCCTATTACCTGAAGGGCATGGCGTTCTACAGCGAGGACAACCGCATCCTCGGCCGCTGGCTGCCAACCGATCCCAGCAAGCGCGACCCGGGCCGCGCGCGCGAGTCGTTCGGCGACTTTTCGGCACTGCTCAGCATGTACCCGAAATCGCCCTACGCCAACGACGCCCGTTTCCGCATGGTCTATCTGCGCAACATGCTGGCGGGTTACGAGATCAACGTGGCGGAGTTCTACATCGAACGCCAGGCCTACCTGGCAGCGCTGAACCGTTCCCGTTACATCGTGGAAAACTACCAGGGTGCGCCGCAGGTGAAACGCGCGCTGGAGATCATGACCGAAATGTACCTGCGGCTCGGGCTCAACGATCTCGCCGACCAGTCGCTGGCGGTGCTGAAGGCCAACCATCCCGACAGCAGCAAGCTCAACAAGGACGGCAATTTCCTGGTGGAAACCCAGATCACCGATCCGTCGTTGCTGTATTCGGTGACGTTCGGCCTGGTCGGCAGCAACAAGAAGGACACGCCGCTGGCACCGACCCGCCGGCCGACCCGCGCCGAGACCTACAACTTCGACATGCCGGTGGTCGAACGCAAGCGTTCACTGCTGAACATCCTGACGTTCGGCATGTTGGGCGACCCGGGCACACCGAAAATAACCACCACCAAATGACGCCAGGCTCACCGTTGCGTTTGCATTATCTCGATGCCGACCAACTGGTGACCGACGCACAGAAGCTGGCGCTCGCAGTCCTCGACGCCGGCTATCATCCCGATCTGTTGCTTGCGCTGTGGCGCGGCGGCGCCGCCGTCGGCATCGCGCTGCACGAGGCGCTGGGTTACGCCGGCATTGCCTGCGAACACTTTCCGCTGCGGGTCAGTTCGTACGTCGGCGTCGATCGACGCCAGCAAGTCAGCGTGTACGGTCTCGATGCGCTGGCGCCGTTTCTGCAGCGCTGCCACCGCGTGCTGCTGGTAGACGACGTATTCGACACCGGCAATTCGATGCGCGTGCTGATCGAACTGTTGCAGCGCATGACGGCACCGGCGCCGCCGCAAATCCGCATGGCGATGCCGTGGTACAAGCCCGCGCGCAACCAGACCGCGCTGGTGCCCGATTTCTACCTGCACACCACCGACGATTGGCTGGTGTTTCCACACGAACTGCAAGACCTCGACGCCGGACAGCTGCTGGCCAAGCCCGGCGATACCGCGACGTTGCGGGCACTGCTGGCGCGGCGGGAACGTCCGGTCAAAGGCTGAGCCAAGGCGCTTGGCGATCCGCTATACTTGCGCCCTTGTTTTGCAGTGAAGCAGCGACTCTTCCATGACCTATTGCGTAGGCATTTCGGTGGCGGCCGGCATGGTGTTCTGTTCCGACTCGCGTACCAACGCCGGCGTGGACCAGATCAGCACCTACAGCAAGATGTTCCGCTTCGATCTCGGCCCCGAGCGCCAGTTCGTGGTGCTGACGGCCGGCAACCTCGGCACCACGCAATCGACCATCGCCCAGATGAAAAAGGACGTGCGCCAGAACGCCGCGCGCAACCTCAACACAGTGACGTCGATCGGCGATGCCGCCGACTACCTCGGCGACGTCAGCCGCCAGCAACAGGAAAAACACGCGCTGACCGGCATGGGTTTCACCGCCAGCTACGTGTTGGGCGGCCAGATCGCCGGGCAGGATCACCGCATCGTCATGGTGTATCCGGAAGGCAATCACATCACCAGCAGCAAGGACACGCCGTACCTGCAGATCGGCGAGAGCAAGTACGGCAAGCCCATCCTCGACCGCATCCTGGTGCCGGAAACCACGCTGGAAGCCGCCGCGCTGTGCGCGCTGGTATCGATGGATTCGACCATGCGTTCCAACCTGTCGGTGGGCCCGCCGATAGAATTGCTGATCTACCAGGCCCGCAGCTTCAACATGCTGCGCCACTTCCGCTTCGACGAAGACAGCGACTTGCTGCGCGATCTCAAGCGGTCGTGGGACAACAAGCTGAAGGAAGCGTTCAATCAACTGCCGCCGCTCGGCCTCGAGCGCCAACCGCTGGCGCCGGAAACGGATCCGGGCAATTACTGATCGATTACTGGCCGCTGAAGCTCAGGAAGTCTTGCGTACCGGCTTGCGCA
>DATJXP010000227.1:0-2964 GCA_035500035.1 Candidatus Acidiferrum sp.
ATTTGTGGAGCGTGGTGCGGCGGCGCGATCAGTGGCTCGGCGGACTGCACCAGATCAACGTCGGCATGGGGCTGGTGGTGCTGGCGGTGACGGTGGCGAGCAACACGCCGCTGCTGAACCTGCAACAGTGGTCGGCCAACAGCCAGTTGGCGCGGCTGGAGCGTGGCCTGGCGCCGGCTGATCTCGATTTGCGCTATTTCCGCAGTTCATTGGGCCGTGCCGGATATGAAGCACTGCAGGAACTCAAGCAGCGCTATGCAAGCGATAGCAAACTCATCGCCAAGGTCGATGAGCTCTATGCCGCGCCATCGCAGGCGCCGCAGACGCTCGACGAACTGCGCTCGCGCCTGAGTGTGTGGCCGGACGGCCGGGAAATCCCGGCACCGGTACTCGCCGACTTTTTGCACATACAGAATGAGCGCAAGACCAATTTCCAGCACGCGTGGTTGCTGTTCAGCGACCTCGATGGCGACGGCCAGGACGAAGTCGTGCTGGTTTCCGGCCAATTCGACTGGGTGGTCCCGCAGTTGTTCTGGTCACACAAAAACGGCTCTTGGCAGCAGCACCGTTACGAGAGAATGAAACCCATGCCTCCCGCGGCGCTCGACAGCCTCATCCGCGAAGGACACGTTGCCATCGAAACGCCGCATTGGGCCGCTTTGCGCATCGGCGACATGACGCTGGTGCCGCAGGACTGAGCGTTACGGCTCCGCATCTCTGTAGTTGCGCTGTTCAAACCTGGGAGAGCAGATCGCGAGAAACACCAGATCGCCACTACCGGTATTGCTGATGCGCTGGCGGCAACCCGGTGGAATCAACACCACGGCGCCGGGGCCTATCCTGGTTGGCGCCATGTCACCCACTTCCACCACGCCTTGACCCGATTGGATCACGTAGCGCTCGACCGTACCGGCGAGCACGTGCCAGCGCGTGGTGACGCCGGGTTCGACGCGCGCCTCGGCGATCGACACCGCGGGATCGCCCGCGCTATTTGACAGCTCGATGATGTGGCAACGCTCGTCGGTGTAGTACTCTGCGCTGGCATTACGGTGTAAAACTTTCTCTTGCACGTTGCACTCCCGGCGAACTCACTATGGATGACAACAGCCTGCTATGGGGCATGATCTTCGGCGCCGTCGGCCTCGGCTACCTGCGCTACGGCAAACTGTCGAAGCGCACGATGCCGTACGTCAGCGGCATTGCGCTGATGGTATTCCCGTATTTTGTCGAAGGCACGCTGCTCACGGTGCTGGTGGGCGCTGCGTTTGTGGCACTGCCGTTCGTGATCCGGAGCTGAGCTCGAGCACGGTTTGCGCCACCACTTCCTTCACTGCCGCTACCACAGCTCCGGGCTGCGACAACATCATTTCGTGATCCGAGTCCGGCACCATCCGTTGTACGCCGCGGCTCGACCATGACGCGATCTCGGCATGCAGCTTGTGGCGGACGGCTTCCCAGCGTTGTTGCTCGGCTTTCGTCGCCGCATTACTGCTGAACGCCGACGCCGGCAACTGCCGCGACAATACCAGCACCGGCCGGTTGCCGAGATTACGCACCTTGCCGGCACGTTCGCGCAAGGCGTCCAGCACTTCGGTCTCGCTGATGTAACCGTCCAGCGAATGCGGAAACCACGCCTTGCAGGCAGCGACGACGGCGTCCGGTACGCCGCTCTTGCGGCAGAAACCGGAAAAGGCGCGCGGCAGTCCGGTCCAGTCCAGCGCGCGCAACAGTTTGACGCTGGCGAGCGGCTGCGGGTCGCCGGCGATGCCTTCCTTCTCCCGGCGTTTTTCCTGCTCCGGATGCGCGGGCTCGACGAACACCAGTCCCGCCACGTCGCTGCCGTAGAGATCCGTATAGATCAGATTGAACATGGCTCCGCGCGAATGGCCCACCAGCACGTAGGGCGGGGCTTCGTGCGCGAGCTGCAGCAATTTGTGCAGATCGTGCGCGATGCCTTCGCTGTCGAGCGGCTCGCGCCGGCTGTCGCTCCACATGATGCCGGCGCGGCTGTAGGAACAGACGCGCGTGGTGGCGGCGATGTCGTCTTGTACCGTTGCCCATGTCAACGAGCCGTAGATGTTGTTGCCGCCGGCTTCCAGTATCACCGTGGGCGAGCCCTTGCCGCGACAGTCGATCTGCAGTTTGCGGCCGCCGATATCGATCAGGCGCCCCGGGGGCGGAAAGCGCTCGGCGGTTTTGGCCCCCAGCAAAACTTCGCATCCGGACAGTGCGAACAAACTTGCCCACACAAGAATGATTCTGGCCGCCTTCGCCAGCGGGACTATCATGCAGCGTTCTCCTCGCCTCGATGTCAGCGCGACGAGTACGACTCAATCGCTTGTCGTGATCAGATCACCCGCCAGCCAGCCTTGCAACCGCGCCAGTTCGCCGGTGCCACAGCGCAGTGCCAGGTAGCCGTCGGGACGAATCAGCAGCAAGTGATCGCTGCCTGCGGTCAGCGCGAACGGCGCGTTCGGCAACGTCAACAAATGCACGCTGTCGCGGTAACTTTGCAACAGCGGGTTGAGCCTGTCCAGCACGGCCGCCGACGTTTCACCGACGGTTGCCACCAGCAGCACGTAGCCACCGTGGCGACTCAGCGCGAACAAGCGACCGTGCGGCAACGGCAAGCCCGGCACGCGGTCGCCGGGCTGCAAGCCCTGCTTGTCCCTGTCTTCGGCACAGCGGTAGTGATAACCGAGCCCGCTGACCTGCTGCACCAGCGTGCGCAACTTGCCGCTGTCGCGCAGCGCGGTGAGTCCGGCGGGATCGGGATCGCGGCCGGCCATGAACAGCTCATGGATGCTCGAAGCCGCGGCGATCACCTGGCCGCCGATAGGGCGGCGCTCGTTGTCGTAGCTGTCGAGCAATGCCGGCGGCGCCCAGCCCTTCAGCACGAACGCCAGTTTCCAGCCGAGATTCCACGCGTCCTGCATGCAGCAATTCATGCCCTGGCCACCGGCG
>DATJXP010000228.1:0-5852 GCA_035500035.1 Candidatus Acidiferrum sp.
GCAGGGGTGGGAACAGTATTCCGCTGTGTTTCCGGCTCCGGCGTTGCATCAACCGGCGGCACCACTGGATTGTTTGTCCGCCGCCGCAGTTCTTGTTCGAGCAGCCGCATATCGTGTCGGAGGCGCGAAACCTCGTGGCGGAGTTCATTGATGCTCGTCAGCAGCGCGTCGATCCTGCCACGGGAGGTCCAACCGAAAAGCGCGCCCAGCAGAATGAAAACCACAAATGCCAGGGTAAGAATTATCGAGAAGACCATCTGGGCTGCATCCTGCTTTGTTGTTATCTGCGTAAAGCGCAACCGCAGAATAATCGGCAGCCCAGTGCCACGTCCAGCTGGGACGACGACAAACGCCGGATGATTATTCCGTCACAGTGCCCGCAGCAGGAACTTGCGGCGGCTCGTGCGCATCCTGCAACGACTTCAACATGCGGGACACCGCTTCCGGCGAACCGGTGTTGCGTGCGATCAGCCAGTAGATCACGGGCACCACGAACAGCGTCATGAGAGTCGTCATCAATACCCCGGAGAAGATCACTATACCGAGCAGCGAGCGGCTTTCCCAGCCGGCGCCGGTGGTCAGTGCCAGCGGCACCGCACCCATCAGCGTGGCCAGTGCCGTCATCAATACCGGACGCAGACGGATGCAGCAGGCATCGAGCAGCGCTTCGCGGAATTCCTTGCCTTCGTCGCGCAACTGGTTGGCGAACTCGACGATCAGAATGCCGTTCTTGCTGGCGATGCCGACCAGGATGACGAGGCCGATGTTGCTGTAGATGTTGAGCGTGCCGCCGCTCAGGTACAGGCCGACGAAGGCGCCGAAGATCGCCAGCGGCACCGTGGTCATGATGACGAGCGGATGGATGAAACTTTCGAACTGCGCCGCCAGCACCAGGAACACCACCAGCAGCGACAGCAGCATCACCTTGACCAGGTCGCCGCTGGAATTCTTCAGGTCGCGCGATTCGCCCTTGTAGTCGATCTGCGCGTATTCCGGCAGTTCCTTGTGCACCACGCCTTCGAGGAAGGCCAATGCCTTGTCGAGCGTGACGCCGGGCGCGAGGCCGGCCGATATCGTGATGGCGCGGATCTGGTTGTAGCGGTTCAGCGAGTTGGGGCCGGAGCTGTTCTGCACCGTCACCAGGTTCGACAGCGGCACCAGCCGGCCGGTGGTGTCGGAGCGCACGTTGATGTTGCTGAGATCGTCCGGCGTGGCGCGTTGCCCCTGCTCGGCTTCGAGAATCACGTCGTACTCTTCGCCCTCGCTGACGAACGTGGTGACGCGGGTCTCGCTCATCATCGTCTTCAGCGTTTCGCCGATCTCGCTGACGGAAACGCCGAGGTCGGCGGCGCGCTGCTTGTCCACCGCGATGGCCAGCGTGGGCCGGGTTTCCTGGTAATCGGATTGCGGGCGCACGAACATGCCGCTTTCATCGGCACGCTTGATGATGAGATCGCGCCACTCGGCCAACTCCTCATAGGTACGGCCGCCGATGACGAACTGCACCGGCTGGCCGCCGCCACCGCTGCCGAGGCCGGAGCGCATGAACATGTTGTACTGCAAGCCCGGAATCTTCGCCCACTTGGCGCTGAGTTCGTCCATCACCTGCTGCGTGGTCTTTTTCTGGTGGTCCCAGTCCGGCAGCGTCACGCGCATCTGGCCGCTGTTGAGGCTGTTGCTGTTGTTGGCCGGAATCATCACCAGTTCGTTGTCGACGTCCTTGCTGTCGACGTACGGCAACACCTGGTCCTGCACCGCCGTCATCTGTTTTTCCATGTAATCGAGATTGGCGCCTTCCGGGCCTTGCACGCGCGTCATGAACACGCCCTGGTCCTCGTTCGGCGCGAAGGTGGACGGAATACGGCCGAGCAGCCACCAGATGCCGGCGCCCACCACGACCAGCGTCAACAACACTATCCAGCTCTTGCGCAAGCAGGTTTCCAGGCCTTCGCGATAAGCCTGTTGCAACAGGCGGAACACGCGATCGACCTGCCGCGTCAGCCAGCTCTTGTGCGCATCGAGCGTCAGCAGCTTGGAACTCATCATCGGCGTCAGCGTCAGCGCCAGCAACGCCGAGAACAGGATGGAACCGCCGATGGTCACCGCCATCTCGAACAGCAGGATGCCCATGTTGCCCTTGAGGAACACCACCGGCACGAACACGGCGACCATCACCACGGTGGTGGCGATCACCGCGAACGCCACCTGGCGCGAACCGTTGAACGCCGCCAGCAGCGGCGGCTCGCCGGCCTCGATGCGGCGCTGCACGTTTTCCAGCACGACGATGGAATCATCGACAATGAGACCGACGCTGAGTACCAGCGCCAGCAGCGTGATCAAATTGACCGAGATGCCCGTCAGCGCCATCAGGATGAATGCCGCCACCATGCACACCGGGATCGTCACCACCGGGATCAGCGTGGCGCGCAACGAACCGAGAAACAGGTAAACCACGGCGCTGACCAGTACCATCGTGATGATGATGGTTTCGTACACCGAATGGATCGCCGCCTCGATGAAAGTGGCGTCGCTCGACGACACCAGCAACTGCATGTGTTCCGGCAGCGAGGCATTGATCTTCGCCGCCAGCACCGCGGCGGCGCGCATCACGGCGAGGCTGTTGGCGGTGGATTGCTTGATGATGCCGAGGCCGACGGCTTCGACGCCGTTGCCGCGATAGACCGAGCGCGGATTGGCGGCGCCGAGTTCGACCTTGGCCACTTCGCCGAGCCGCACCAGGTGGCCATCCTTGCCGCGGCTGATCACCAGCTGGGCAAAATCGTCGGCACTGTTGTACAGGCGTTTGACGTTGACGGTGAATTCCATCTTGGCCGATTCGACGCGGCCGGCCGGCACTTCGACGTTCTCCTTGCGCAGGCCGTTGGTGATGTCGGTGACGGTCAGGCCGCGTGCGGCCAGCGCGGCGCGATCGATCCAGATGCGCATGGCGTAACCGCCGTTGCCGCGCTGCATGATGGTGGCGACGCCGTCAAGCACCAGGAACTGGTCGTAGATGTAACGCTTGGCGTAATCGTTGAGCTCAAGAAAATTCATCTTGCTGCTCATCAGGTTGAAGAACTGCAACGGGCTGGCGTCGTTGTCGGTCTTGGTGATCTGCGGCGGATCGACGTTCTGCGGCAGCGAGCGCGTCACGCGCGAAATCTTTTCGCGGATGTCGTTGGCGCCGGCTTCGATATCGGCGCCCGGCACCAGTTCGACCGCGATGTTCGAACGTTCGTCGCTGCTCTGCGACGAAATGTTGGCGACGCCGGCGATGCCGTTGATCTGCCCTTCCAGCACCTTGGTGATCTGCGTTTCCACCACCGCGGCCGAGGCGCCGGGATAGTTGGTGCTGATCGACACCACCGGCGGGCTGGTATCCGGATATTCGCGCAGCGGCAGTTGCATGAACGCCAGCGTGCCGAACGCCAGCAACAGCAGGCTGATCACCGTGGCGAAGACGGGACGTTTGACCGAGATGTCGGAAAGAATCATGCGTTATTCACCCGATGAAAGTTGGCGGGCACGGGCATTGCCGGCACCGCGTCAGGACGCGCCGCGTTCGCGCTGCGCGATTTCCTGGCCTGAAATCTGGACTTTCTGGCCGGGCCGTATCAGCGCCACGCCGTCGGTGACGATGCGGTCGCCGAGCTTGAGGCCGTCGAGGATTTCGACCACGCCGGGACGGCGGCGACCGAGCGTGACCTTGATCTGGCGCGCGATGTTGCCGTCATCGACGGCATAGACGTACTGGTTCTCGCCACTCAGCAGTACCGCCTGCTCGGGCACCACCAGCGCCTGTTTTTCGTTGAGCAGCATCGTCACCGTCAGCAGCATGCCGGGGCGCAGCATGTCGTCGCGATTGGTGACGTGGGCGCGCACGGTGACCGAGCGCGTCACCGGATCGACGCGGGAACCGACCACCTTGATCTCGCCGTTGAAACCGCGGTCGCGGTAGATCGCGCTGTGCGCCTGCACCATCTTGCCGGCCTTGATGTCGTCGAAGTAAACCTCGGGCACGGTGAAGTCGAGTTTGATGGTGGAGATGTCGTCGAGCGTGGTGATGACGGTGCCGGGCGACACCAGTCCGCCGTTGCTGACCTTGCGGAACCCGAGCACGCCGGAGAACGGCGCGCGGATCACCTTGTCGCTCATCGTCACCAGCACGCCGTCGAGCCGCGCGTTGGCGGTATCCATCGTCGTGCGCGCGGTGTCGAGGTCCTTTTCCGGAATCATCTTCTGCTCGGCCAGACCGATCACGCGCTGGTACTGGCGCTTGGCATCGTCGGCGCTCGCCTGCGCTTCCGCCAGTTTGCTGGCTTCGGTCTTGTTGGTGAGCTCGACCAGCAACTGGCCGGCCTTGACGTATTCGCCGTCTTCGAAATGCAACTGGTGGATGGTATCGGCCACCTTGGCGGTGATCTCGATCGATTCGTTGGCCTGCGCGGTGCCGAGCGACTCCACCTGGTCCGACATCATCTGCTGGCTGACGTTGCCGACCGAAACCAGCACGCTCTGGGGTTTTCTGCGCTGGTCGCTGGTCTCGGCATTCTGTTGCAGGGTTTTCTGCACGAGCAGGTAACCGAGCACGGCGATGCCGGCCGCGAACACGAGCAGGATGGGATGTCGGAACAACCTGGACAAGATGAAAGCCTCGATTCTGGGAGGCGCCGACAGAACCTGAACCACCGCCGACGACCATGGCCGACATTGTTGAGCTTATTGTGCAGCTATTATGCCAACGGCGTGAAACCGGGTTCTGGAACGCCCGCCCGCTGGCAGAAATACACACTACCTGTTGCCGACGCCGGTACCGGTTATTAACATCTCCCTTCCTGTGGTCAAACCACAGGTGGGCTACTTCGTCACGAACGTCCAGGCTGCCAGCGGAACTGCCATGAACCAGCAAGCCACCGTTTACATCGTCGATGACAACGAAGATCACCTGCAACTGGCCGCGTCGCTGCTGAAAAGCGGCGACTGGCAAGTAAAGACCTTTGCCTCCGGCAAGGCCTTGCTCGACTTCCCGTTGCAAGCGCCCGGCTGCGTCCTGCTCGACAACCTGATGCCGGAATTGACCGGCATCGAATTGCAGGCCGGCTTGAACGAGCGCTGCCAGAACCTGCCGGTCATCTTCATGAGCGGCGAAAGCAGCTACGACCAGATCTTTACCGCTACCCGCGCCGGCGCCGTCGCCTTCCTGCAAAAACCCGTCACCGGCGAACGCCTGCGCCAGGAAGTGCGCAAGGCGTTGGCGCATTCGAAGGCCCTGCTGGCCGACCAGGGCCGCACCAGCGACCACCAGGCGCTGTTCGCCAAGCTGACCGATCGCGAGAAGGAAATCTTCGGCCTGCTGGTTTCCGGCAAACACAACAAGATGATCGCCAACACGCTCGACATTTCGCTGCGCACGGTGGAATTCCACCGCGCCAACATCCAGCGCAAGCTCAACGCCAACTTCCTGTCCGACCTGATTGCCATCGCCCGCACGCTGAATCTTTGACGCAAGTCCGGCTTCAGATTTTTCTCTTTATTAATTCTTAATAATTACCGCAATTACTCGCCCACCGGCTGCCGCGCCCGCACCATACGGGTGCATTTTCGCCCGCATTTTTCCCTGTGGTTTCACCGCAGCCCGTTCTCCTAAAGTGTTCAAACAAAAATTACGTAAATACAGCAGTCCGACCTGCGGACAGGAAAATTCCGTTACCAAGGAAAAGCCATGAACAACCTAAGCATCTGGTTCAACGACAAGCTCATCGGTTCCAAACTCCTGCTTGCCTTCGCCGGCATCCTGACCCTGACCGCCATCGTGTGCGTACTCTCGACCTGGACGTCAGGCCAGCTCACCC
>DATJXP010000229.1:0-2860 GCA_035500035.1 Candidatus Acidiferrum sp.
AGTCGAGCATGCGTTCCTCCCCGTCGATGCCGCAGTGTAGAAGTCCCGCGGCAGGTTTGGGAAGCCGGGTTCAGCGCTGTTTGGACGGACAGCCTTTCAACGACTCGCTGTCGTCGAACGCGTGCAGGATGCGTTCATGGCGAGCTTCGACGATGGCGCGATCTTCCGGGTGCGTGATCACGTGCAGTTGATCGCGTTCCATCGCCTTCATCACCCAGTGGCCGAACACCAGCGGATCGGTGCCGTTCTTGGCGGCCTGGGCCAGCACGAAATTCTGGTGATCCACCGCAAAGGCGCCGCCGTAACGATCCTGCCGGTGGCGGCCGGAGTTGGAAATGTCGGTATTGACCACGCCCGGACACAGGATCGACACGCCGACGCCGAGCGGATGCAGATCGGCGTACAGCGCTTCACCGAACCCTACCAGCGCAAACTTGGTGACGTTGTACATGCCCTGGCCGCGGCTGGGTTCGTAAACGCGCAAGCCGCTGATCGAGCTGGTCAGCACGATGTGCGATTGTTCGGGATGCTGCAGCAGATGCGGCAACGCCACGTGCACGGTGTTGACCGCGCCCTTGATGTTGACGTCGAGGATCCAGTCCCAGTCCGCGTCCTTGCCCTGCTGGATCGGCCCGATGTAACCGCTGACTCCGGCATTGGCGCAGATGACATGCAGACCGCCGAAGTGGGCGGCCGTCTGATCGACCGCGTGTCGCAAATCTTCGCGATTGCAGACATCGAGCGGAAACACCAGGACTTCGTGACCGTTATCGGCAAACCGTTGTTTGACTTCGGCCAGCTTGGCGGCATCGACATCGGCCAATCCGAGTTTCATGCCCTTGGTGGCAAAAGCACGGGCCATGCCCAAGCCGATACCGGCAGCTGCGCCCGTGATGAAGGCGACTTTATTGTTGTAAGAGCGAATGACGACTACTCCTGAAGCTCGCCAACCTGTCACAAAGTTCCCCGGATGGGCTGGCGCTGTTCTTATTGTTTGGCGGCATTATAGCCACGGCTTTGCCAATGCTGCACTTTTTTGCCGGCAAGCAGGCACGGCGGCATTGCTGGGAGTTTCCGCGGTGGGCAATAATGCCGCCGGCTCGAGAGCGCTCTCCCCTGCCTGCCCGTCACCTCTCCCGAATTGCTGGCCACTTCCGTCATGACCCTGCAAGATTCTCCAGAAATTCCGGTCAATGACGGCAAGATGGCACGCCACAAACGCTACGAATCCCTGGTCAGGGAGCATTATCACGACATTTACCGCTACGCTTGCTGGCTCACCCGTCACAGGCCGCTGGCGGAAGACCTGACCCAGGAAACTTTCATGCGGGCCTGGCGTGCATTCGACAGTCTGCAGAGCAGTGAATCGGCCAAGGCGTGGCTGTTTACGATCCTGCGCCGCGAAAATGCCCGGTTGTACGAAAAGCAGCGGCCGGAACTGGACGACATCGAGGAACACGAAACGACGATTCCCGATGCAGCCCACCTGGAACCCGATCAACAGATGGAAGCCAGCCTGCTGCACAAGGCGATACTGGCGCTGGAGCCGGAATATCGCGAACCCTTGGCCTTGCAGGTGATCGGCGGTTTCAGCGGCGAGGAAATCGGCGCCATGCTGGAACTGAACAACAACACCGTGATGACCCGCTTATTCAGAGCCCGCAACAAATTGCGCGCTGCGCTGGACGGTAACGATGACTGAACGTAACGACGAACGCACCAACGAGCAGGATTTTGAACGACTGTTGCACCGCGTGCTGACGGCTCCGCAGCCCCCTGCCGGGCTGCAGGATCGTCTGCTGGCGCAGGCCAACGACGCCGCGCTGACAGCGGTGAGCGCAGCACCGGCGGCCAACGACGGCGTATGGCGACGCATCGCTACCGTTGCCGCCTGCATGGCCGCCACGCTGTTGTTGGCGTGGCGTTACCATCCGGAGCCCAACACGCCGCTCGGCCAGGAAGTGTTGCGCCACGTCTATGCCGAAGCCCGCTTCCTCGACAGCCAGGATCACATCGCGCTGGCCGACCTCAACTCGCACCTGGAAAACAGGTTCAAGGCCCAGATCGAAGCCAGCCCGGCCACCGATGCACTCGACGTCCGCTTCGTCAAGGATTGCTGGATCGCCAGCCAGGTCGCGATGCACATGGTCGTCAGCGGCGACACCGGCCCGGTGACGGTGATGATGATTCCGGCCAAGGTGGTGGAGCACGAAACCGCCATCAACGACGATCGCTTCACCGGCACCATCACACCGCTGGATCACAGCACACTGGTCGTGCTGGGCAATCGTCAGGAACCCGTGCGCAAGTACGCGGCAATGATGGCCGACAACGTCAAGTGGGAATACTGATCGATCCGCGCTAGCGGGCACTGCCGCGACAGCATGCCGCATGGAGGATGGGCGCGATCCACGCTACCATCGATGCCATGCACCCCAATCTCCGCCGCCTGCAGATCATCCGCGTCATCGTCGCGGCGTTGCAGCTGTGCGCGCTCGGCTACGCCCACTGGAGCCTGCGGCTCGATCTCGATTACGGCCTGATCCTGGCCATTCTTGCGGTGCTAGCACTGTGCAATGGCGTGTTGTGGCTGCGGTTGCGGCGCGCGGTTTCGCCGAGCCAGCGTGAATTCCTGAGCCACTTGTGGATCGATATTTTCGGACTCGGCGTAGTGCTGTATTTCACCGGCGGCGCCAGCAATCCCTTCGTGTCCTACCTGCTGGTGCCGGTGACGATCGCCGCCGCCACGTTGCCGTGGTTGTGGGCCGCCGCCACCGGCGCGGTGGCGTTGGCATGCCACACCCTGTTGCTGTTCTGGTACCGGCCGTTGCCGGCGCTGATGCCGATCGAGGGCATGGAA
>DATJXP010000230.1:0-5535 GCA_035500035.1 Candidatus Acidiferrum sp.
GCGAACGAACTGGCATGACGCAGATAGTGCGACAGGATTTCAATCGTCATCGGTCTTCTCCAACTGCCGGCGTTTGTGTTGTATCAGCCGCTCCAACTGATCGAGCGCGGTCATGTTGATGCGGCTGGCTACGTTGACGAAGCTGCTGAGGATGGTGTCGGGCCGTCCGTCGTGCAGCAGGCCGATCACGTCCTTCAGCAAGAGTCCAAGCAGATCGGCGCGCGATACGCTCGCCGTGTAGACAAAGGCGTGGCCTTGCTTGCGGCGACTCAGCATGCCCTTGCGCACCAATCGCTCGAGCGTGGACTGGATCGTGCTCAGGCTGGAAGGATGCTTTGCGGATATGTCGGCCAGCACCTGCTTGGCATCGATGCCGTCCGCTGCTTTCGCATTGGCGCCGGCCTCCCACACGATGTTCATCACGCTGAGCTCCAGCTCGCCCAGCGTGTTGGGCATCGTCGATTGTGAATGTCGTGACTTTTTCATCTGCAACTTCGAGTCTGGATCGGTCTTCATCAACAACACGACAACATGGAACTTCGTTCGTCGGTGCGCCTTATTGCGGCAATGCGCGCTTTGCCGCGTTTTGCCGAATGAATCCGGCAGCCCCGTCCAAACGACGACCGGCTGCCACTTGCATGGAAATCATTATCCCCTGTGCTTTTTTCGAGCGGTAAACCGGGATTGTTTCCTGCTCTTTTTGCGAGGAATTGTGCACGCTCGATCACAGCGACAGCGGCAAATTGCCGGCCTCCGGACTGCTGTGATACTTTGCTCCGCGTCGCGAACGTTCCCGGCCGCGACTTGCAAGAAGCTTGCATATTCCAACCACCACCTTTCGTCTCTTCGCGCCGATGACAACCCCTGCCGCTGTACCTCTGCCTCCACTGCGTCTCCTCAACATTGTCGTGCTCGTACTGCCCATGATCGCGGCCGTCACGCTGGTGCCGTGGTACGGCATCGCGCACGGGTATCGCGCAATCGAATGGTTGTGGTTCGTGCTGCTGATCAGCTATTGCGAAATGTCGATCACCGCCGGCTATCACCGGCTGTGGTCGCACGCCGCGTACAAGGCGCGGCCGGTGTTGCGGGTGATCTACGCGCTGGGCGGCGCGTTTGCGCTGCAAAACAATTGCCTGACCTGGGCCGCCGATCATCGTCGCCATCATTTGCATGCCGATGACGACGAGCGCGATCCGTACAGCGCCGGCAAGGGGCTGTGGTATTCGCATTTCGGCTGGATGATCCGCGACTATCCCGTCACGCGCGAGGACTTGTCCAACGTCAGGGATTTGCTGAAGGATCCGGTGCTGATCTGGCAACGCAAGCACTACCTCGCGCTGGTGTTGCTGATGAACATTGGTCTGCCGGTTCTGATCGGCGCGGCGCTCGGCGACGTTGCCGGTTGCTTTCTGCTGCTCGGTGTATTGCGGCTGGTATTGAGTCAGCACTTTACCTATCTGATCAACTCCGCCGCGCACCGGTGGGGCAAACGTACTTACGATCCGCGCCAGAGCGCACGCGACAACTGGTTTATCGCGCTGTTTACCTATGGCGAGGGTTACCACAATTACCACCACACTTTCGCGTGGGACTACCGCAACGGCGTGCGTTGGTACCACTACGATCCAACCAAGTGGCTGCTCAACTGTCTGGCTTGGTGCCGACTGGCCACCGATCTGCGCAAGTGCTCCAGTTATCGCATCGAGATGACTCGCGTCGGCGTACAGTTCAAACAGGCGCTGCTGCACTGCGACGGTTTGCACGAACCCGGTCGCTGGCGTGAACGCATCGAAGCGGAATACTCGCAATTGGTGCAATCGCTCGAGGCATGGGCCGAGGCGCAACAGGCCTGGTACCAGACCAAATCCCGTTCCTTCAGCGACGAATTGCAACATGACATCGCCGTGATAAAGCGTCATTACCGGCAACTGAAACTGGAAATGCGCCACAAGCGTGCAAGTTGGCAGCAACTGTTGAGTCATGTCGCCAGGAGCCGGTTGCAACCGGTCTGATCCGCCGCCGCAAATTTTTTCGCCAGCCGCTTTTCGTCCACAGCCTCATCGCAAGCTGAACTCCACCGGTACGACGAGTTCGACCGGGTCGCCCGGCACTTCTTCGGGCGGTGGCGGCAAAGGCTCCGCGCGATGGATCAGCTCCACCGCCTCGGCGTCCAGCGTGGCGACACCGCTGCTGCTGGCAAGCGCAACCGAGAGCACCTTTCCATTGCGGTCCACGGTGAAGTGCACGTAAGGCAGGCCCTGCTGCCGATGCCACCGCGCATCCGCCGGATAGCGTTTGAAACGTTGCAGCCGTCCGAGCAAACGTCCCTGCCATGTGAGCAATTGTGGAGAAGGCGCGACCGCGGCAGTTGGAGGAGCGGTTACAGGATCGGCGTTCACCGCTGTTTCCGCTGGAGTCGCGGGCGCTGCCGGCAGTACGACCTCATCCTGCCGGGTCGGAGAGTCATCATTCGGAGTAATCGGTTGCACAGGCAGGCGGGCAGGCGGCTGCGGCAGAACCGGGGTGGCCACGCGTTGCGGTTGTTGCACCGGTGTCGGAATCGGCGGTGGTGTGTCATGCACTGCCGGTGGAACAGGCAGCGGTGCCAGCTCCATCATCATCACGGCTGCCAGCGGCGGCGGCATATCGGGTTTGTGCGACGCATGCCAATGCAGAGAGAGCCAAAGCGCTCCCGCGTGCGATGCCAGTATGAGCACAAAGCAAACGCCCCAGAGTCTCCGCACCGCGAACTCTTGGTCAGTATCCCATTGCCGCGTGATCGCCGTGTTCATGGGCTTGTGCTTCCATCCAAGCCCACCAGGGCAACCTTCAAATACCCGGCCGCGCGCAGTGCATTCATCGTCTGCATCAAAGTGTCATAGCTCACGTCCTTGTCTGCACGGACGAAGACGCGCTGCCCTTTGTCGCCACCGGCGGCTTGATCGAGCGCTTTGGCAAGGCCGTCTTCCAGGACCACCTGGTCGCCGAGCGAGAGCGTGTGGTCCGTCTTGATCGTGAGAAAAATCGGCTTGTCGGGGCGGGGCTGTGACTGCGCGGTAGAAGTGGGCAAATCGACTGCCACGTCGACGGTCGCCAACGGTGCCGCGACCATGAAGATGATCAACAGCACCAGCATGACGTCGATGAAAGGCGTGACGTTGATCTCGTGCGCCTCATCGGGCATATCATCGCCGTGACGCAGTTTGATGCTCACGACTTCAGTCCGCGACTTTGCGCAAAGTGACGCGCGCCACGGAAACACCCATGCTCAGGTCGCGCGAGAGCAGCCGCATTACCGCCGCCGCAGTGTCGGCGACGAGAGCCTTGTAGCCGATGATCTGCCGAGCGAAATGGTTGTAGATCACCACCGCCGGAATCGCGGTGACGAGACCGATCGCGGTAGCGAGCAAGGCTTCGGCGATCCCGGGAGCGACGACCGCGAGATTGGTGGTGTGGAGCCTGGAAATACCGATGAAGCTGTCCATGATGCCCCACACCGTGCCGAACAACCCCACGAACGGTGCAGTGGCTGCGATGGTTGCCAGTACGCCCGTGCCTCTCATCATTTGTCGTCCTGCCGCGGCTTCAAGCCGCTCCAGCCGCGAGGCGACTCGCTCTTTGATGCCTTCGCGGTCATCGAGTGCCTGCACGGAAAGTTTCACCTCGATCTCGGCGGCCTCCACCAGCGCCCATGCCGCGCGATCCGTATCGGTTTGCCGGGCAGCATCACTCAATGAAGTCGCTCGATCCACGACCGCGAACGCGGCACGGTGTCGCCGCAGCGCTCGGGCCAACTCGACACTCTTGGCAAGCAACGCCGTCCAGGTCACGATCGATGCAAATGCCAATCCGATAATGACGGCTTTCACGACGCCATCGGCAGCCACGAACATCGACCATGGCGAAAGATCGGCGGGCAAGGCGCCTGCTGCCTCGATTGGCGAAGAGCTTGCACCTGGACTGTCCTCGGCCCACGTTGACTGAGCAGCCAAAGCCGCGATCAGGACGAACGTGGCACGGGCTGGCATTACCCAACGCCAAACACGGATTCGTGGTTCAGCACCACCACCCCTCCTCGCGGCCAGACTTCGACTGCGGACTTCCAGGTTCGTCATCGATCACCTCAAATCATTTATTACGAATCAATCGCATTCTCATTTGCGATAGGGTAGCAGACAATACAGGGCTTTAGAATCCTGCAAAGCTTACATGATGAATCTTATTGCAACTGATTCTCATTAGCGTTATTGTTACTTATCGCTGCTATTCACGCGAGAAGAGTCGTAGGGAGACTTCCAGGTCACCGCCCACGGCTTTAATCACTCAATACTGGAGAATTCTTCGATGGTCGTTCGAAAACACGCGCCGCTTCGTGGCCGCAAGACAAGCCTGCTCAGCGCCGCCGTAACATTGGCCTTTGCAACCCAGGCCACCACGGCATGGGCCCAAGACAATACGCAGACGGCGGACCGCAAGAATGTGGTCCTGGTGCCCAAGGTCACCGTCGAGGGCCAGGCGCCTGACGCCAATCCCTATGCCGATCCAGAAGCGCCGTACAAGGCTGATCGTCTTTCATCAAACAAGTTCACCGAGTCCGTGCTCAACACACCGCGTTCGGTGACCGTCATGACCAAGGAAGTACTGGATGACGAAAACTCGACGACGCTGCGCGAGATCGGACGCACGACCGCCGGTGTCACGTTGGGGACGGGCGAAGGCGGCAATGCCTTCGGCGATCGGTTCTTCATTCGCGGTTTCGACGCACGTAACGATATTTTCATCGACGGCGTTCGCGATCCCGGCGTCAGCATCCGCGAGAATTTCTTCACCGAACAAGTAGAGATATTGCGCGGCCCTGCTTCGTCTTTCGCTGGCCGCGGCACGACCGGCGGTGCGATCAATATCGTGACCAAACAGGCAGGCGACGTCGATTTCTACGAGGCGGAAGGCACCTACGGGTTCAGCGACAACAACAAGCGCGTGACCTTCGACGCGAACAAGGCGCTCTCCCCGACTCTGGACGCGCGCATTACCGGCATGGTCCAGGACTCCAAGGTCGCAGGTCGTGACTTCACCACCGACAATCGTAACGGCATTGCCGTCGCCGTGACCTACAAGCCCACTGAAAATCTGACGGTAAAAGCCGATTATTCCCACACCCGTCTGTACGGCTTGCCTGATTACGGCGTTCCTTTCAATCCGGTCACTCGCCTTCCCGTCACGGAAGGTGATGTTTCGCGTACTACTTATTACGGCATCGTCAATCGTGACTTCACCAGGTCAACCCAGGACATGGGAACCCTGGACGCTGAGTGGAAGCTCAGCGATCAGATCACGCTCGAGAACAAGTTCCGCCAGAGCCATTCGCTACTCGACTACATCGGAACCATTCCCGAAAACCCGAGCGCCAGTGGCGCCACTGCTCCGTATTCCTCGAAAACCACCTTCTTCTCCGGTTACACGCAGCTCAATGCGCAAAGTCGCTATGAGCCAGTGAACGTCGTTGCCGATCAGCCGCAAGCGACATTCAAG
>DATJXP010000231.1:0-3590 GCA_035500035.1 Candidatus Acidiferrum sp.
TTGTCTTCGTGCGTGAAGCGGCCGCCGACCGACACGCGCACGTCGTCGGCCAGTTTCCACGTGCCCTGGAAGAACGCGGCGTCGGCACTGCCGCTCTGCCCGTTGTCGCGCCACACCTTGGTGCCGGCCACCGCGGCGAGCGCGCGCGTCGACGGATTGGTGGACGACAGCGCCAGCGTCTTGATCAACGAATCGTACGGTACGTTGAGCACTTCAAGCGACGTCATGTCGGAGCGCTGCCAGTAAACGCCCGTCATCCATTCGAAAGCGCCGCCGGCCGGTGATGCCAACCGCAGCTCCTGGCTCCACTGGCCATAGGTTTCGCCGAGCGTGACGGTGAAGATGTTGGCCGGCGTGTAGTCGCAGTCGCAGTCTTCGTGGGTGTCGTAGCGCATGTGGCCGGTGATCGACGTGAGCTTGAGCTTGCCGAGCACGTAGTTCAGCGTCAGCGTCTGGTTGTCGATGTGGTTGTGACTCTGCTCCGGAGCATCGACCTGGCGGTTGAAGTCCAGCGTGGAATCCATCGCCGGCTGGCCGAGCAGTTGCAGGATCTGCGCCGCATTCTTGCCGGCCAGCGGCGTCGAGCCGGCCGGAAACTGGTTGGGATCGTCGCGCACCACTTCCACCTGGCGGCCGTGGGTTTCGAAATTGTTGCGTTCGACTTTCAGCGAGGTGTCGAGGTTGGGCGTGGCGTCCCAGTCCAGCGTCAGGCGGTAGGTGCCTTCGTCGCGTTTGGGTTCGTCGGCATTCTTGAACGTGTCGCGGATGTAGCCGTCTTCGCGATAGTCGCGGAACGCGAAGCGGCCGCGGAGGGTGTCGCTCAGCGGGCCGGACACCACGCCGGTGACTTCGTCCTGGTTGGATTCGAACTCGTGCAGCCAATCGACTTTGACTTCGGCCTCGCGCGTCGGCCGCGCCGTGGTGTAGTTGAGCGCGCCGGCGATCGAGTTCTTGCCGAACAGCGTACTCTGCGGGCCGCGCAACACTTCGATGCGGCTGAGATCGAGATACGGTGCGCGCATCAGCATTTGCCGGCTGTAATAGACGCCATCGACGTACTGCCCCACCGATTGCTCGAAGCCCTGGTTGTTGCCGGAGCCGATGCCGCGGATGTACAGCTGCGTGCTGACGGCGGTTTCGGCGATGCTGAGATTGGGCACGAACTCGGTGAGGTCGGCGAGCTTGTTGATGTTGCCGGCTTCGAGCCGGGAGGAGTCCACCACGTTGACCGAGATCGGCACGTCCTTCAGCGATTCTTCGCGCTTCTGCGCGGTGACGGTGATCTCTTCCAGCGCGGCTTGCTGTGCCGCGGCCGTGTGTCCGATGACGAGCGCGGCGATGGCGGCGGCCAGCGGAGTAAGCGGACGATGAAGATGGCGGGACATGGGGCTTTCCTTCTGTGGTCCTTTTATTTATTGATTGCTATTGCTCGAATACCCAGGCCAGCAGCGCGTCCATCAGTTCGACGCCGGGGCCGCGGTCGGCCTGATCGTGATTGAGCAGACCCACTACCGTGTACTGCTTGCCGGATTTGGCGGTGACATAGCCGGCCACTGCCGATACCTGATCGAGCGTTCCGGTTTTGACGTGCATATTACCGCGCATCGGGCCGGCGCGCAGGCGATTGCGCATGGTGCCGTCGATGCCGTTGATCGGCAGCGAGGCGATGAATTCGGCCATGAACGGACTGCGCTGGCCGTGTTGCAGCACCTGGTTCATCAGGCCGGCGGTGATGCGCGATTCGCGCGCGAGCCCGGAACCGTTGGCGACCACCAGCGGACTGCCGTCGATGCCGAGCATCTGCAGGTATTCGCCCACCACGTTGGCGCCACTGCTCACGGTGGCCGGTGCGGTGTAACGCTCGGCACCGAGCGTCAGCAATGTTTGCCGCGTCATCAGGTTGTTGCTGTACTTGTTGATCGAGCGGATCACTTCCGACAGCGGCGGCGACGTCCACACCAGCAGCGGCTTGCTGTCGGCCGGCACCGCGGCGAGCCGCAATTTGCCGGCGAACTCGCCGCCGAGCTCGCGCCACAGTTGCGTGAACAGACCGTAGAAAAACTGCTCCGGCGTCATCACCGCGCGCACCAGGGCAAACTCGTGGCAGCCGGCGGGAAAATCGCCGCTGAAGGTCACGTGTTCGTTGCGAGCTTCGTCTTCGTTGAAGCGGACGCCGCGCTGGTAGCCTTCGCAGGCGCCGGGTTTGAGCCGCAGGTTGTTGGTGATGTCGAGATTGGCCAGCTTGGGGTCGGCGTCGATGACGACGTGTTTGCCGTCGGCGGCCGGGCGGAAATAAAACGTCACCGCCTGGAAGTTGCTCATCAGCGCGTTCGGCAACACGTTGTAGGCGCGCTCGCTCTGGTTGTCGATGGGGGAATCCTGCGCCACTTCGGGTGCGAAGTAGCTGGTGTCGAGCACGAGATCGCCGCTGATGCGTTTGATGCCGGTGCGCTGGAGAGCCTTCAGCATGTTGCGCACCTGGTCTTCCAGCAGGTAGGGATCGCCACCGCCCTTGATCAAGAGGTCGCCGTTCAGCGTGCCGTCCTTGAGCTCGCCCTGGGCATAGACGCGGGTGTTCCAGGTGAACTCGGGGCCGAGTTGCTCGAGCGCGGCCAGCGTCGTCAGCACCTTCATGGTCGAGGCTGGATTGAGCGGATGGTTGGGGTTGACGCTGAGCAAGGTGGGGCCGTCGCCGGCCTGCTGCACATAGAAGCCGTAGCTGTCGGCCGGCAGCTTGTGGCCGTCGATCACCAGCTTCATGCGCGGTGGCAGCGTGGCTGTTTGGGCGGCGGCGAGCAACGGCAACGCCGCCAGCAAGGCCAGCGACAACCGGGTTATCAGCGAGAAATGACGCATGCGGCAAGCCTAGTCCGGATGCGCGCGTTTTGCCAATTCTCCGGCCGTTTTCGTGACTTTTCCCTCATGGCGCCAGCATGAACTGCATGGCCTTCGTCAGTTCCGCCGCGCTGTCGAGGTTGCCATCGATGATGACCTTGGGCCGGCCCGGGCAGCGCGGTAATGACCAAGCCTTATCGGGAAATTTGTTGGCGCAACAGCATCTGATGCACTATCATCACCGCATCAAATCAGGAGCCTTGCATGAGAACCACGCTGGACATCGAGGAGGATGTAATGAAAGCCATCAAGGAATTGGCCAAGCGCGAGGGCATCACCGCCGGCAGCTTGGTGTCGACGCTGTTGCGCAAGGCGCTGACGCATCCAGGCCCCGGGCCGGACAACCAGTTGCAGGAGCCTGCGGCTTTTTACGGTTTCCGGCCTTTTCCCAGTACCGGCAAGATCGTCACCAACGAGGACGTCAACAAACTGCGCGATGAATTGGGCATCTAGGGAGCCACATGCGCGCATTGCTGGATGTAAGTTTGTTGATTGCCTTGCTCGATCCCGATCATGTGCATCATCGCCAGGCCAGAGTCTGGCTCGATAAACATATCGCCCACGGCTGGGCTTCGTGTCCGCTGACGCAGAATGGTTGCATCCGCATCATGGGCCAACCTTCTTATCCCAGCCCGCGCCCGCTCGGCGAGGTTGCCCGGCGGCTGCAGGAGACGACACGCACCGAACATCACGAA
>DATJXP010000232.1:0-3401 GCA_035500035.1 Candidatus Acidiferrum sp.
GTGGCTGACAGGAACGTATTGCTTGGCGCGGTTGACGGGGAAGTTGGCGAAGGAGTTGATGGCGGTATCGGACAGCAGTTTGATGGCGTCAGGGCCTTTGATGTAGATGTCCACCATGTGGTGGCTCTGGTCGAACAGTACTGCGCTGTTGCGCCATGCATACTGCTCGCTGCGCCAGTTGTGGAATTCAGGCGCCACGACCGGATAAACATAGGCACCGATCTTGGAATTGCGCAGCAGGTTCACCGGGTTGCCGGCGGCATTGATGACGTCTTGTAAGCTCTTGCTCATTTCGTACTGTCCTCTTTCTGGTTATCAGGATGGGCGGAAATTGGGAGCGCGAACTCTACACGGTAGCCGTTGCCATTGCAACGAGCCGAACCGAGTGGTTCGCGCCCTGTATTTCCGGGCACTTTGGCCTGTTTCCCCTTTGTGGAAAAAAGGTGGCTGTCCGCCGTTTGCGAAGCCGCACACCCGCCGTTGTCACGCTGCCGGGCTGAAGCCCAACAACGATTTGTACTCCAAAAACTCGCCGAACGATTCGCCGCCGAACTCGCGGCCATTGCCGCTGTGCTTGTAGCCGCCGAACGGTACGTTCAAGTCGAGCCCCGCATTGTTGAGGCTGATGTAACCGGCCCTGATCTGCGTCGCCACTGCCCGCGCATGGTCGATATTCTTGCTGTGCACGTAGCCACCCAGGCCGTACTCGGTGTCATTGGCGATGGCGATCGCCTCATCCTCGCTGTCATAGCCGATGATGCTGAGCACGGGGCCGAAGATTTCCTCGCGCGCGATCTCCATCGAGTTCGTGACGTCACGGAACACGGTCGGCTTCACGAAATAGCCCAGCTCCAATCCTTCCGGCTTGCCGGGACCACCGGCGACCAGGGTCGCGCCTTGGGCGATGCCGCTGTGAATCAGCCGCTGCACCTTCTGCCACTGCGCGTCCGAAATCACCGGACCCATGCGGCTGTCGGCCGCCGGATCGCCCGGCTTCCAGCTGTCGGCCGCTTCCTTGGCAATGGCACAGGCTTCATCCATCAATTTATTGGGCACCAGCATGCGGGTCGGTGCGCGGCAGCTCTGGCCGCTGTTCATCATCACGCCGTTGATACCGCCGGTGACCGCGGCCTTCAGGTCGGCATCGTCGAGGACGATGTTGGGCGACTTGCCACCCAGCTCCTGATGCACGCGCTTGACGGTCTTCGCCGCCGCCTGCGCCACCAGCACACCGGCGCGGGTCGAGCCGGTGATCGACACCATATCGACCTGCGGATGTTCGGCAATCGCCTGGCCGACGACAGGGCCTTCACCCTGCACCAGGTTGAACACGCCTTTCGGCACGCCGGCCGCATGCAGGATCTCGGCGAAGATGGCGCCGGAGAACGGCGCGATCTCGGACGGCTTCAACACCACGGTACAACCCACCGCGAGCGCCGGCGCCACCTTGGCGCAGATCTGGTGTATCGGCCAATTCCACGGCGTGATGAAACCGCACACACCGATCGGCTCCTGCACGACACGGCTGGTGCCGCGGTCATGTTCGAACTGGTAGCTCTCGAGTATCTTGCGTGCGGTCTTGAAATGGTTGACGCCGATCGCCGCCTGCGTGCCATGGGCCAGCCACTTCGGCGCGCCCATTTCGGTCATGATGGCATCGCCGAGTTCAGGCACACGCTTGGTGAATTCATCGATGATGCGATCAAGCACCGCCAAACGCTGTTCGCGCGTCGTGCGCGACCAGGTCTTGAATGCAACGGCGGCGGCCTTCACTGCCTTGTCGACGTCGGCAGCACTGCCAAGGCTGATGCGGCCGGCAACTGCGGCAGTGGCCGGGTTGATGACATCGAGAGTTTTCGCGACGACCGGATCGACCCAGACGCCATCGATGTAGAACTTCAGGTATTCACGCATGCGGAACTCTTGCTCGTTCAGGATAAGGGGACGACGAAAAACGGGGCCGCAAGTATAAACTTGCGGAAACTATTTTTCCCGCCCGGTCATCGACCCATTCGCGTTACGGATGCGCGCCCTTCGGCAACTGGCGCGATTCCACCATCTTCTGGAAGTCTTCGGTCGAGTTCGCTTTGGGATACGGCTGCGCCGGCACCGGCACGCCGAGGAAGCGACACAGCGGTTCCCAGCCCTGCGACGCTTCGTACACCAGCAAACGCTCCGGACCGAACGCGGCTTTGACGGCGGCATTGTGCTCGTTGAACCGTTGCAGCATCGTCGCTTCATCGTGATTTTCATCTGCCAACGGCGACCAGCCGACGGCACCGATCACCTTGAACACGTCGCTGGCGGCGAGGCCGAGCGCCTCGTGATTGGCCTGACGCAGAATGGTGGCCTGGGTCGAAGCAAACCATTTGTGCGCATCGCGCACCGACAAAATCAGCTTGGCATTCGGGTAGTAATCCGCCAGTTGACGCCAGAACACGCAGCCCGGCGCGTCGGTAGTGCTGTTCCAACGCCCGAAGATTTGCGACCACTCGATGCGTTCGCCGTTGGCGGCCTTGAGCCACAGCGGCCACGACTGTGGATCGCCGAATACTTCCGTCATGTGATAGCACGGGCCGAAGCCCAGCATCTCAAGCGCTATTTTCAACGACATGGTGCCGGTGCGCGGCAGACCAACTCCGATTACTTTCATGTGAGCTACCTATGGTTGCTGTTGTAATTGTTTTGATCGTCACGGCAACAACTCCGCCGGCACGCGTCCACTGACCGGATTCGGATAGTGGAACGCCGGCTCGGTGATTTCCGGGAACGCATACTGTCGTGCGCGGATCTTGCGGTCCGGCGGCAATTCCGTCATCCAGCTGTTGGGAGTGCGGGCGCCACCGAGACCTTGCGTAATACCGCCGCCTTGCACACTGCGTCCGTCAGCCCCGGAGGCAGCAACCTGGGTTGCTGCCGCAGGCACCGCCGTAGCCGCAGGCGAAGGAGCTTGTTGTTTGAAGCGGGCCCAGCCGTTGCGATACGACGCATTGAACAGGTGATGCAGATCCTGGATGCCGAACTTCCACTCGCCGTTTTCGAACACTGCGGTGTTTTCGTAGATGCCGCCGATCCACGAACCCGACGAACCATCGGCATTGCCGCCCGACTGGAACAGACGGTAGCGCGCTTTCGCATGCTTGCCGTCATCGCTGATGTGTATCACCGGCTGCACCAGTTGATGGATGGTGAAGAAATTGGCCGAGCGGCCGCCGGCAGGACCGCGCGCATTCAGCGCTTTGCGGATGCGCTCCTGGCCGACGTACACGCCGGCGCCGGTGAGTTCCTTGGCACCTTCAGTCAACGAGAACGTATCCGACATGTTGTCCCACGCCGATTCGTCGATGTAGTAACCGTACGAGCTGTTGAGATTCTCCACCGCATCGACGGCGATGGCGGCA
>DATJXP010000233.1:0-5351 GCA_035500035.1 Candidatus Acidiferrum sp.
TCCTTGTATTCGGGCGCTTTTACCCACTGTTTGGACGAGGCATCCCAATAACCGGTCTCGCTGCCATCGATGGTCTGGTACATCAGCGAGACGCGGCCCAGCATGATGAACTGCACCGTCATGGCATTGGCGCCTTCGCCAATGGTGCCCTGATAGGCTTCAAACGTACGACCGTAATCCAGCTCGATCGCGTAGGCTTCGAGGATGCGGCGGTATTTTTCGGAGATGGCAACGTCGGCACGACCCATCATGGCCTTCAGGTTTTCGACGCGCTTGGTGCGCTCGTCGAGGTAGAAGGGGATGTCGGCTTTGACGAACTGGTCTAGGGTCTGAACCATACGATCCATCAGCGGCAGCACTTCGCGCTGGGTGGTCTGGATTTCGGTCAACTGGGTCTGGATGGAGGCTTTTTCTTTTTCTTGAGCGGTTACCTGGGATTGCAGCTGCTCGTTGTATTTGTTCAGGGAGTCGAGCTCTTGCAGCGCATTAGCGTACTGGTTGTTCAGGTCGCGGGTCTGCTCGTCCATCTTGTTGATGTTCTGCTGCGCGGTGGCAGCAGCGGCATTGTTGTCGGCCTGCGCCTTGGTGGTGGCATCGCTGAGGGGCTGTTGTTGGGCCATCACCTGCGCAGCGGGGATCAACGCGATCAGGAGTGCTTTTTTCATGGCCGACTCGAGAGTCGCACTCTTATGCGAGCCCAGTTTGATGGTGGGTAGTTTGGTGAACATTGGATTACTGTATCCCCCTCATTATGAAGATTTATCCGAAAAAAATAGCAAAAATTTCACTTGACCCAGAGGGCCAGGAAATGAATTCCGCCGCGATGGTATTATGTTCCACTAAGGTTGTCGATAATGCGGTTGAAAATTAGAAACTGCCTGTTTTTGTGCACAATCCGAGCGAAAAACCAACTTGCTACTCGGTGCTGCAACAGGTACTGATCGATGAACATGATCGGTACCGCACAGGTGCCACTGAAGTTTTTGCGGCAGTTTCTACTACAATTCCAACTAGCGCATTGCTCGCCCCAGCAGTGAGATGAACACAAGCTAAAGCAGAGTAATACCTGACGACCAAATATAACCCTACCTTCTTTTTGCTGCCAAGCCCCCAACCGCTGCGGAATTCCGATGAAATGCATTTACCCCAACCGATGTGACTGCGCGTGCTCGGGTGCTTCACGCGGTTCACCACCTTGTCGGATCCCCCGGCAATGAAATTACGGCTTCTCATCAACGGCACGCTGATCGTCGTTCTTGCGGTGGCAGCGGTTGTCACATTCACCCACCAGCAGGAAACGATCGCGCATGTGCGGAGCCTGCTGCAAAGCCTCGATCCCACATTGGCGGCTCTGATCCTCATCGGACTCTTCGTGCTCGCCTCGCTGCTGATGTTCCCGGTTTCGGTCCTGATGATCCTCAGCGGCGCCTATTTCGGATTGTGGGCAGGTTTCGGTCTCAATCTACTGGGGTTCATTACCGGGGCGAGCATCACCTTCCTGGTGGCGAGATACCTGGCGCGCGAACTGATAGCCAAGCTGCTCCCCGCCAAGGCAACGGCGATACTCGATCGCTTGGGCAATCACGGCTGGAAGACAGTGGCTGTATTGCGGGGGGTCGGAGTAATCCCGTCGGTGGTGATCAACTACGCGATGAGCCTGACCAACATACCATTGACCACGTTCATCTGGGCCTCGCTGGCCTTTACCATCCCTGCCGACTTCATTCTCACTTATGCCGGCGTCGCAGGCGAAGCCTTCGTCAACGGCGGCGATCTGCGCAAGTTGCTGATCGCCGCTTTCCTGGTGGCCGTGGCGGTGATCGTTGCGTTCCTGCTGCGCAAGCGACTCATCAAAACCTGATATTCATTTACCCTTGAGGGCGTTTTGCAGCAGGTTGCCGAAACTGCCCATGCGGTTGCCCTGTTCCTTCTGGCTCTGACCTGCGTGCGATTTGCCAGCCGCACCGCGACTGGCACCCTGCTGGCGTTCGGTACCGTTGTTTTTGGCAGGTTGCGCAGCATCTTCCAAGCGCATCGTCAGCGCGATGCGACGGCGCTTGGCATCGACTTCCAGCACTTTCACCTTGACCACATCGCCGGTCTTGACCACCGCATGCGGGTCCTTGACGTAGTTGCGCGACAGGGCCGATATGTGCACCAGCCCATCCTGATGCACGCCGACATCGACAAAGGCGCCAAAGTTGGTGACGTTGGTCACCGTTCCTTCCAGCACCATGCCGGGCTTGAGGTCGGCGATCTCTTCGACCCCTTCGAGCAATTCCGCCGATTTGAATTCCGGACGCGGATCGCGGCCTGGCTTCTCCAACTCCTTCAGGATGTCCTTGATCGTGGGCAGTCCCACCTGTTCGCTGACGAAGCGCTCGGGTTTCAGCGACCGCAACGCCGTGGCATCGCCGATCAGCTGTTGCACCTGCTTGCCACTGTCATTGACGATGCGTTCGACCACGGCATAGGACTCGGGATGCACCGCGGACGCATCGAGCGGATTGGCGCCGTGCATGATGCGCAAAAAGCCAGCCGCCTGTTCAAAGCACTTGGGCCCGAGTCTCGGCACGCTCTTCAGCGCTTCACGCGTAGCGAAGGCACCGTGCTGATTGCGATAACTGACGATGTTGCCGGCGATCGATGGCGTCAATCCCGACACGCGACCCAGCAACGCCGCTGACGCGCTGTTCACGTCAACCCCGACCGCATTCACGCAATCCTCGACCACCGCATCGAGGCTTTGACCGAGCTTCACCTGGCTGACGTCATGCTGGTACTGGCCGACGCCGATGGCCTTGGGTTCTATCTTCACCAGCTCCGCCAGCGGATCCTGCAGCCGGCGCGCGATCGAGATGGCGCCGCGAATCGATACATCGAGTTCGGGAAATTCTTCCCGCGCGATATCGGAGGCGGAATAAACCGAAGCTCCCGCTTCATTCACCACCATCTTCTTCAACTTGAGTTCCGGGTGACGCTTGATCAGGTCGCCGGCCAGCTTGTCGGTCTCGCGCGAGGCGGTGCCGTTGCCGATGCTGATCAACTCCACCTGGTGCAATTTGCACAAGTGCGCCAGCACGGCGATGCTCTCATCCCACTGGTTGCGCGGTGCGTGCGGATAGATCGCGATGCTTTCCAGGTATTTGCCGGTGTGATCGACCACGGCCACTTTGACACCGGTGCGCAAACCGGGATCGAGCCCAAGGATCGCCTTGTTGCCAGCTGGCGCGGCGAGCAGGATCGCCTTCAGGTTGGCGGCGAACACGCGGATCGCCTCGTCTTCGCTGCTTTCGCGCAACTGGCCGAGCAGATCGGTTTCCATGCGCAGACTCAATTTGACTTTCCAGGTCCACCGCACCACTTCCTGCAACCATTTGTCGGCGGCGCGCTTCTTGTCCTCGATGCCGAAGTGGGTGGCGATGATGCCTTCGCAGGGATCGCTCTGACCCGCTTCCACGCCTTTGGCGCCAAGGCTGACCAGCAGAAAGCCTTCGTTGCGGCCGCGGAACACCGCCAAGGCGCGATGCGACGGCACTTTGTTGAGCGCTTCGCTGTAGTCGAAGTAATCGCGGAATTTTTCGGCGGCCTCCGTCTTGTCTTCGACGACCTTGCTGCGCAGCTCGCCTTGCTCCCACAGGAAGGTGCGCAACTTGCCAGCCACGATCGCGTCGTCGCCGAAGCGCTCCATCAGGATGTACTTGGCCCCTTCGAGTGCGGCCTTGATGTCGGGCACGCCTTTGTCGGCATCGACGAATTGCGCCGCCAACTCTTCCGGCTTCACCGTCGGGTCGGCGTACAGCCGATCCGCCAGCGGCTGCAATCCGGCTTCGATCGCGATCATGCCCTTGGTGCGACGCTTGGGTTTGTACGGCAGATACAGGTCTTCCAACTCCGTCTTGGTTTCCGCGGCGCGTATCTGTTGTTCCAGTTCCGGCGTCAGCTTTTGCTGCTCGGCGATGCTGGCAAGAATCGCTTCGCGCCGTTCTTCCATTTCACGCAGGTAGCGCAGACGCACTTCGAGATCGCGCAATTGCAGGTCATCGAGACCGCCGGTGACTTCCTTGCGGTAACGGGCGATAAAGGGAACCGTGGCGCCTTCGTCCAGCAGCGCGACGGCAGCTTCGACTTGCGAGGGTTTGACGGAGAGTTCTTGCGCGATTTTTGCGGTGATATTCATGCGGGACTTCTACTTCATTTCATGAAAAGAAAAAACCCGGCGATCGCCGGGTTTTTTCGTATACCAATGAACAGCGCGTATTACTTGGAAGTACGCCAGCTGCCTTCGGTGTACTGCGCACGCACCACTTCAGCGTACGGAACCGGGCTGACGCGCGCGCGGATCTTGGTCTGCGTGGCGTGCGGCTCAACCGTAGTCTTGGCAGTACGCGGATTTTCACCCCACAGCAGTTCGACTTCGGTACCGATGGCAACGTCGGCATCGACGGTGGCCAGCGACAGCATCGAGCGCTCGTTGTAGGAGTAGCCGGAGAACATGGACAGACCCACTACCTTGTTGCCACCCATGACAGCGTCGTAGTTGCTGTTGGCGTAGTTCGACAGCGGCAGTTCCATGTACTTGGCGTGGTCGCCTTTCTTGAACAGCGAGGCGAACGCGGCAACAACGTCGTCGCCGTTCCAGGCCAGCGTCACTTTGCGGCGATGCTTGTTGCCCTGCATTTTTTCCAGAGCCGAACGGCCGATGAAGTCGTGGTCGAACTTGATGAACGGACCGTAACCGATTTCATACGGAGTGACGTAGTAGTCTTCGATGCTGTTCGATACGAAGCTGCCGCCGATGGCGCCAGTGGCTTCGTAGGAAGCGGCCGGCAGCCACTTGCGATAGGCTTCCATTTCCGCGCCGGTGTAAACGGCCGGCAACGGCGACGGAATCCAGCCGGATTCCAGCGTGTTGGTGGCGTAGGCGCGCGAACCGACCGGCACGATGCCGAACTCGGCGCCTGCAGTCAGGATTGCATCTTTGATGCGGTCGCCGTCTTCATACGGGCCCCAGATTTCCAGACCCGGCGAACCGGCCATGCCGTGACGCAGCGTGCGGACTTTGGTGCCGGCGATGTTCATGTCGGCCATGTGGAAGAAGGTCAACTGTTCGAGTTTGCCGCCGTGCAGCTTCTCGATCACGTTCCAGGCATTCGGACCCTGGATCTGGTAGCGGTAGCTGATGCGTTTTACCGGCTTGCCGCCCGGACGCGACGGCGAACGGTCGTCGTGGATGATTTCGACGTTGTAGCCGCCGGTTTCAGCGTGGTAACGAATCCAGTTGGCGGACGGAGCGCGGCCGACGAACACGAGTTCGTTCTGCGACAGGTGGAACAGGATGCCGTCGCCGA
>DATJXP010000234.1:0-15406 GCA_035500035.1 Candidatus Acidiferrum sp.
GTTGATGGCGACTCTCATGCGGCGGCCCTCTGCGATTGATCGAGCGTGTGGTACAGCCGCACCACGTCGAGCAGGCGCGCGGCGTGGCCGAGATTCTCGTACCAGCCCAGCGCCTTGATGATGTGCTTGCCGGCTTTCTCGGTAGCCTGCGAGTCGAACAGCAGCGACAGCGTGCTGCCGAGCACGTCGGACGACACGATGGGATCGTCGGTGACGCCGACGATGCCGGGCAACGTCGCGGCACCCTTGGCGACGATGGCGTTGAACGCATCGGTGTCGATGGCAGGATCGGCCAGCACCAGGTTGGCATCGAGCAGGCAGCCGCTGTGGATAGGCACGTTCAGCGTATTGGTCATCACCTTGCCGGCAAACGCCGGCAATATCTGCGCGATCCAGCGCTCGCCTTCGTGCGTGTTGGGAATGATATTTTCGGCCGCGCTGCGGCTGCGGCGAAAATCGCGGCCGGCGTAATCCTGCAACGATTGATCGCTGGTGTAGCTGTGCAGCGTCGTCATGTTGACGCAATCGATGGCGAGTTCTTTGGCGACGATGTGCAACAACAGGCACAGTGCATTGGTGGTGGCGGAACCGGCCGACAGCATGCGGTCACCGCGCGCGATGGCGTCGCTGTTGATGCCGGGAATCACGATGCGGTCGCAGGCATCGGTCGGCAAGGTGCGCAACAACACGCGATTGGCGCCGTTGGCCAGATGCGCCTGCATGCTGGCGCCATCGCGGAAAATACCGGTGCAATCGACCACGGCTTCGACGCCGAACGCATCCCACGGCACCGCGCCGGGTTGATCCACTTGCTGCATGCGGGCGCTGAAGCGCGGATTGCTCAATTGCTTGCCGTGCAACTCATAGGTTTCGTCGCGGCATTCGGCACTCAACAGGTAATGCAGGATGTCGGGGCGGCCGCGGTCGGCGATCACGGCGATCTCGATGTCGTCGCTGCGCGCTGCCAATTGATACACCTGGCGGCCTATGCGGCCGAAGCCCATCAGCCCTATGCGGATCGGTGCTGTCATCTCTCCTCCTTTTATTGTCCGGCACTTAACCGGTGTTGCGCATGCCGGCGGCAATGCCGGACATGGTGACTTTCAACGCCTGCTCCAGTGCCGGCGCAATGCCGCCGGCGCGGCGTTCGCGTTTCAACAATTCGGCCTGCAGGTAGTTGAGCGGATCGATATAGGGTTTGCGCACTTCGATCGATTGCTGCAGCACCGGGCTGTCAGCCAGCAGTTGGCTCTGTGCCTTCAATGAATTGACCAGCTTGACCAGCACCGCGAGGTCGTCGCGCAACACCGCACCCAGCGGTTGCAGTGCGACATCGACCAGTTGCGCTTCGTAGTGGGCGCAGATCGCGCTGTCGCTCTTGCCGAGCACCATCTCGATCAGGTCGAGGAAGCTGGCGAAGTACGGCCATTCCTTCATCATCGCGAACAACATCTCGGGCGCTTCCGACAGGCCGGTCTCGATCGCCTGGCGGATACCGAGCCACACCGGCAGGTTCATGCGTACTTGCGTCCACGCGAACACCCACGGAATCGCGCGCAGACTTTCGACGCCGCCTTCGGCCTTGCGTTTGGCCGGGCGCGAGCCGAGCGCCAGCTTGCCGAGTTCCTGCTCCGGCGTCAGCGCGCGGAAATACGCGACGAAATGCGGATGCTCCTGCACGATGCTGCGATAGTGCTTGAGGCTGGCGTCCGCCATGTGTTCCATCAATGCGCGCCATTCCTGCTTCGGCGGTGGCGCCGGTTCGACTGTGGCGCGCAGCGTCGCTTGCACGTAATGACTGAGCGAATGGAACGCGCTGGTGGGCAAACCGAACTTGTAGCGGATCATCTCGCCCTGCTCGGTGACGCGAATACTGCCCTGCACCGAACCCGGCGGCTGCGACGCCATGGCTTTCTCGAGCGGGCCGCCGCCACGACCGACGGTACCACCGCGGCCATGGAACAACGTCAGCTTGATGCCGTGCTCGGCCGCAATCGCCACCAGTTTTTCCTGGCACTGGTACAGCGCCCACGAGGCCGAGAATTTGCCGGCATCCTTGCCGGAATCGGAATAGCCGATCATCACGGTCTGGTTGCCGCCGATGTGCTGGCGATACCACGGTTGGCTCCACAGCGCCTGCATGATGCCGGGCGCGTGCAGTAAGTCGTCGAGGGTTTCGAACAACGGCGCCACCGGCATCGCCCACGCCACGCCGCATTCCTTCAGCAACAACGCCACTGCCAGCACGTCAGACGCCGAACGCGTCATCGAGATGACGTAATGCGACAGCGTTTCGCGCGGCACCGACGCCAGCACGCGGCAGGTGGCCAGCACTTCACCGACCGCCGGCGTGTGCGGCCATTTGGCCGGAATCAGCGGCCGCTTGCCGGTCAGCTCGTTCAACAAAAACTGCACGCGCTGGTCTTCGTTCCACTGCAGGTAGCTGCCAACGCCAAGGTGACGCGTCAGTTCGTCGAGCGCCTGCGCATGGCGTTCGCTGTGCTGGCGGATGTCGAGCGGCAGCAGGTTGATGCCGAACACATCGATCTTGCGCAGCAGGTCCAGCAGCGGGCCGTTGGCGATGTGATGCAGGCTTTGCTCGCGCAGCGAGCGGTAACACAGTTGCAACGGCTCGCGCAGGTTGGCGGCCACGCGCACCAGGTCTTCCGGCTCCGGCGTCTCGGGCTCGGTCAGGCAGCGCTCGGTCCAGCGCAGCGTCGCCTGCAAACGCTTGCGAATTTTATGCAGCAGATCGCGGTACGGTGTCTTGCTGGGCTGGCCCAACCAATCCATCAGTTCGTCGCTGGCGGTGCTCATGCTGAGTTCGCCGCCGAGCGCCATCACGTCTTTCAGATACAGGTCCGCAGCCTGCCAGCGGCCGAGCAGGATCACTTCACGCGTCACGCTGCTGGTGACGTTGGGATTGCCGTCGCGGTCGCCGCCCATCCACGAATAGAAGCGCAACGGCCGGAAATCGCCGGGCAATGGCTGGCCCAGCAGTTCCAGGCAGAGCGCATCGAAATAACGCAGAAAATCCGGCACCGCCTGCCACAAGCTGTTCTCGATGACGGCAAAACCCCACTTGGCTTCATCGACCGCACTCGGCCGCGAACTGCGGATTTCGTCGGTGAACCAGATTTCTTCGATCAAGCGCCGCAAGCGTTCGACCGCCTGGCCGTGGCGATGCGGCGAAAGACGCCCGCGCAACTCGCCGAGCGTACTGGCCACCATGTCGTACTTGTGGATCAGCGTGCGACGCGTGGCCTCGGTCGGATGCGCCGTGAGCACGAGTTCGATATTGAGACCGGCCAGCGTCTTGACCGCCGCTTCCTTGCCGCGCAGCGTGGCCGTGCGTTCCAGCAATTGCGCCAGACCTTCGCCGGACATCGCATCCGGCCCGTGGAAGTGATGCAGGTCGGCAATGTTGGCGAGATTGAGAAACTGGTTGAATGCGCGCGCGATCGGCAGCACGTCGCTGTCGGCCAGCCGGCCCAGCGCCTGCACCAACGGCTTGTGATCGATGGCGGCGCCGCTCGACGCCGCCTGCGCCAGCGTCTTGGCCAGATGACGGATCTCTTCGATCTTGCGGAACAGTTGCGGCCCGTGGTGTTCGAGGATGTTTTCGCCCAGCAGTTCGCCGAGCAGGCGCACTTCCTCCCGCAACTTGCCTGGCAGAACCGTCATCGACGACACCCCGCTTGCAGACTAGACGCTGACGCCAACAGCTGGCGCCGTTTCCGTCACTTACTTTCTCCACTCAACAGCAAAGCAAGATTAAGGCCAGACGAAATTTACGAGATTGCGCGATTTCGTCGCACAAACAGGCCTGTTACAGGGCACCGCCATCGAGCGTTGCACTATCGTGGGTCAGCTTCAGTCCTGCTGCCAACCCCCACCCAGCGCCTTGTACAGCGTCACGGTGGCGGCGAGGCGGGCGCGGCGGATGTCGGCAAGCTGATCGCGGGCGGCGTACAAACTGCGCTCCGCATCGGTGACGACCAGCATGTCGGCGGCGCCGGCGTTGTAGCGGCGCTGTGCATTACGCAGCACGGCTTCAGTCTGCGTGACCTGATCGGCCAGCGCACGTTCCTGCGCAACGAGATTGCCCAACGCACCGAGTGCGTTCTCGACATCGCCGAACGCGGCGAGCACGGCGGCGCGATAGGCGGCAAGCAGTTCCTGTTCGCGCGCCTCGGTCTCGCTGGTTCTGGCTTGCAGGCGACCGCCGTCGAAAATCGTCTGCGTCAGCGCGGCGCCGAGCGTGAGCGTGACGCCGGCGTTTTCCAGCGTCAGCACGGCGGCGGCCAGCGCCGGATTCTGCAGGCCGGCGTCGGCGGTGAGCGTGATGTCGGGCAGCATCGCGGCGCGGGCGGCGGCGATGTCGGCATGCGCGCCGGCGAGATTGGCTTCGGCGGTGACGAGATCGGGGCGTCGTGTCAGCAACTCCACCGGCAAGCCCGGCGCCACTGCCGGCGTCTTGATGCCAGCCATATTGTCAGCAGTAACAGTGAAGCCTTCCGGTGGCCGCCCGAGCAGGATTGCCAGTGCGGTTCGTGCTTCCAGTTCCTGTTGCAGCAATGCCGGCACCGTTGCCTGTTGCGCCGACAACGCAGCGCGCGCTTGGGTGAGATCGGACGCAGCGGCATAACCGGCGGTGACGCGGCGCTGCACGACAGCGACTATCGTCTGTGCCGACTTCACGTTGTCGCGTGCCAGCGCGAGGCGTTCGCGCAGCGCCAGCAGATCGAAGTAGCCATTGGCGACCGCGGCGCTGACCGTGAGCGCCACCGTGGCGCGATCGGCACGACTGGCGCGCAGCGAGGCGTCGGCGGCGAGTTTGCCGGCGCGATTCTTGCCCCAGAAATCGAGCTCGTAACTGGCGCCGACTCCGGCGAAGTAATCGCCTTCGCTGCCGGTGCTGGTGCCGTTGTTACCGGTGAAGTGCTGCACGTTGGCGTTGAGTGCCACCGTCGGCAGCAACGCCGCGCCGGCCTGACGTGCACGCGCATCGGCCTGGCGCAGGCGCGCGTCCGCTTGCGCGAGATCGAGATTGGCCTGCAGTGCCATTGCTTCCAGTTGCGCCAGTTCGCTGCTGCCGAAACCTTGCCACCAGTCCTGTGCCGGCCATGCTGCAACGGTAGCGTTGTGATCGAATGCTGAGGGCACATCGCTCGCCGGCAGTAGTGGTGGCGTCATCGTGAGCTGAGAGCAACCGCTCGCCAGCAACGCAATAGACAGCAACAGTGTCCTGCGTTTCATGCCGACACCTCCGCTACCGGTTGGCGCGGGCCACCGAAGCGTTGCGCCAGCGCCGGCAGCACGATCAGGTTCAACAGTGTCGAACTGAACAGGCCGCCGAGCACCGTCACCGCCATCGGCCCTTCGATCTCCTGCCCCGGCGCGTCGAGGCCGAGTGCCAGCGGCAACAAGCCGAGCGCCGTCACCACCGCCGTCATCAGGATCGGCACCAACCGCTCCTGCGCGCCGCGCAGGATGGTGTCGGCGTTCCACGCAGCGTTTTCTTCCAGCACCAGGTGTTCGTAATGCGCCAGCAGCAGGATGGCGTTGCGCGCGCTGATGCCGAACACCGTCACCAGTCCCACCATTGCGCCCAGCGTCAGCCCCTTGCCAAGCAGCACGATGGCGGCGACAGCACCGATCAGGCTGAACGACAAATTCGCCAGCACCAGCACTGTATTCGAACGCCAGCGGAAACAGATTGCTAGCAACATGCCGATCAGCATCAGCGCAAAACCGCTGTACAGCAGCATTTCCGTGCGTGCTGCACTGGCCTCCGCCGCAGCACCGCTGAACTGCACATATACCCCGGCCGGCAATTTCACCTGCGCGGCGATGCGCGCCTTGGCGTCATCGACCACTTGCTGCAGCGAGGCGCCCTTGACGTTGAAAGTGATCGATGCGAAGCGCTGGCCGCCGTCGTGCGTGATGGTGTAACGCGTATCGGTGGGCAACACGCGTGCGACTTGCGCCAGCGGCAGTGGACCGAACGGACTCGTGATCATCAGCGACTGCAGCAGTTCGGGCCGGTTGCGCTGGTTTTCCGGTAACAGCAGCACCACGTCGACTGCACGCGTGCCGGCGTAAGTCTGGCCCACGGTGGCGCCGACAAAATCGGTTTGCACGGCGTCGAGCACGTCCTGTGCCTTCAAGCCGTGTGCAGCCATTGCCTCCGGCAGCAGTTGCAGCGCCAGCGTCGGCGTGCCGCTCTGTGGCTTGAACTGCAGATCGACGATGCCGCCGGTGCCATCGAGCGCGCTGACGATGTTGTGGGCGATGGCGTCGAGCGTATCGAGCTGATCGCCGAATACCTTGATGGCGATGTCGGCGGTTTCACCGGTCAGGCTTTCGCTGATGCGGTCGCCGAGAAAGGTGACGACTTCAGTCTGCAACCCTGGATATTTCTGCGCGATCTTGCGCAACGCGTCTTCGGCTTCGCCCTGATCGACGTCGGCGTCGGCCCTCAATTCGATATGGAACTCGCTGCGATGCGGGCCCCAGGTATCTTCACCCAGATCGGCGCGGCCCACCTGCTGGCTGACTGTTGCCACGTATGGCAACGCCAGCACGTCGTTGCTGATGCGGCGGCCCGCCGCCAGCATCTCGTCGAGCGACGTGCCCGGCACCGAACTCGACACCTGCATGACGAAGTGGCCTTCGCGGAAATCCGGCATGAAGCTGGCTGGCAACAGCGGCAGCGAGGCAACTGCGGCGATAGTGAGCACAGCCAGCAGCGTGGCAACGATGCCGAACCGGCGGGTGACGATCTGTACCGCGCCGCGCTGGCGCGCCTTCAACCAGCGCAGCCAGCCGTGATCGGCGTGCGCATTGCCGCCTTTCAACAGCAGCGCCGACAGCGCCGGCGCTGCCGTCAACGCCACCAGCAGCGAAGCCAGCACGGCGAGTATGAACGCCAGCGCCAGCGGCCCGACGAAGTGGCCTTGCACGCTGGAGGCAAACAGTTCCGGCAGAAACACTGCGATGACAACCAGCGTGGCGTAAACCACCGGGCCGCGCACTTCGAGCGTGGCATCGCGGATCACCGCAAGCGTCGAGCGCGGTTCGCGCGCGTGGCGATTCTCGCTGAGCCGGCGCAACGTGTTCTCGATGCCGATGATGGCGTCATCCACCAGCACGCCGAGCGCCACTGCGAAACCGCCGAGCGTCATCGTGTTCAGCGTCTGCCCCATGTGGTCGAGCACCGCCACCGCTGCCAGCAACGACAGCGGAATCGCCAGGAAAGTAATCAGCGCCGAGCGCAGGTCACGCAGGAACAGGTACAGCACGATCAGGATCAGCACGGCGGCAATCACCAGCGAATGCTGCAGCGAGTCGAGTGCGCGCTCGATGAACGTCGCCGGGCGGTGCAGTGCCGGATACACGGTGATGCCCTGCGCTTTCAACGCCGGCAACAGCTGATCGAGTGCTTCTTCCAATGCTTTCGTCGTCTTCAGCGTGTTGGCGCCGTACTGGCTGGCCAGCGAAAACAAAATGCCGGGGCGCCCCATGATCAGCGCGTCGCCGGCACGCAGCGCCGGCGCTTCCAGCACCTTGACCACTTGGCCGAGCGTGATCGGCACGCCGTTACGCACGCCGAGCACGGCCTTGGCGATGGCAGCAGTGTCGGGCGCCGGCACCGGCGTCTGGATCAGCACGCGCTGATGCGCGAGATCGATGAAACCGGCACCGCGCAGCGCCAGCGCTGCGCGCGCGGCGTCGGACAAATCGATCAGCGTAAAGCCGTACGCCGTCATGCGCTGCAAGTCGGGCTCAAGATGAATCTGCCGCACCGCACCGCCGAACACGATGACGTGCGCGACGCCTGGCACCGCCAGCAGCGCTGGCCGCATCACCCAGTCGGCGATGTCGCGTAGTGCAAACGCATCGAGCTTTTCCGACACCAAACCGATTTTCAGCAGATCCATCGTCGATGACGTCAACGGCGTCAGCCGCGGCGTGCCAACGCCGAGCGGCAGGCTGTTGCCGAGTTCAGCCAGGCGTTCGGCGATGCCCTGGCGCGCCACGTAGAGATCGATGTTGTCGGCAAACTGGATCTTGATGACGGACAGACCCGGAATCGATTCCGAACGGATGGTGGCGAGCCCAGTGGCGCCATTGACGGCGTTTTCGATCGGCTTGGTGACGAGTTGTTCGACCTGCTGCGCGGTGAAGCCGGGTGATTCGGTCTGGATATCGACGGTGGACGGCACGAACTCGGGGAACACGTCGAGCGGCGCGCTGCGCGTGTTCCACAAGCCGAGCAGCAGCGCGATCAGCGTCAGCGTCGCGACCGCGCCCCGGTACCGCACGCATACGCCAACCAGCCATTGCATATCAGTCGTCCGCCTTGTTAGCCGGATTGATCTCGCGCGCGTACAACTGGCCGGCACCGCCGGTGACTACTTCCTGCTCCGGCTCCAACCCGGCCGCGACGAAATAACCGTCGCCGTCGGGATGACTGGTGTCGATGCGGGTGCGGACGTAAGCGTCATCGTGTTTTACATAGACCCAGCCGTCGCTTTCGCCCAGCACCAGTGCAGTTGCAGGCACGCGCACGCCTTGCTGCAAGTCGCCAATGGCAATGCCGGCAATGACGCGTTCGTTCGGCACCAGACCGCTGCCATCGACCAGCGCGAACAGACTGCGGCCGGGGATCGCCGCATCGGCCGGCGCTTCCCACACCGAGGTGGCGGTCCATTGCTTGCCGTCAGTGCCGACGCGCGCGACGTTGAAGGATTTGGCATTGAGCGTGGTGCCGGGAGGGAACGTCACCTTCACCATCACCGTGGTGCCGGCCAGCAATTTCGCCAGCACCGCAGTGCGCTGCTCGTTGCTGCTGCGCCACGGCGCGTTGAGGCCAAACGCCACCGCGGCCTTGCGCCGCGCCAGCACCAGCGCCGCCTGATCGACCGACGATTTGGTGACGGCCAGCTCCCACACCTCGCGCGAGATGGCCGGTTCATCGCCGGAGTAGAGCTCCTTCGCGCGCGCCGCCGCCAGCACACTTTGCGCCGCGGTCGCTTCGGCGGCAACGATGACGGCATCGTCCTGCACGATGGTATCGACCGCCAGCACCTGGCCATAACCGGTCACCTGATCGCGATGACTGATGGCTTGCAGCTTGACGGTGACGAGGCCGAGTGCCTGGCTTTGCTCGGCTGTCAGTTCGATGCCGGGGCTGTCCTTCTTGTCGGCGACTTTGTCAGCCGCTTTCTTTTTGGCGTCGTCATCATCCGGCCCGGCTTTGCCACAGGCCGCCATCAGCAGCAGCGCCACGAGCAGCGCTGTTATTTTTATTGTTTGCCGCATTACGGCCTCCGTCGATTGGTGCCGGATGTCAGCGTCCCAGCACGATCAACCGAAAGCTGCCCGGCACCGGTGTCGGCCGTGGCTGCGGGTTGTCGGCGCTCGGCGTCACCGGCTGGTAATCCGCCGTCACCACGAACACCTGGTGGGTTTTGAGGTCGAGTTCCAGCGTGCGCGCGCCGCGTGCAGTCTCCACGTTGTCGAGCACGGTGTATTGGTCGGGGCCGTCTTCGTGGGCGACGGTCAGCGTGCCGCTCTGGCCGTTGGAAGAAAATGCGTAGCCCGTCGCCGGATCGAAGCGCGCAGCATCAGGACCGTTGCCGATCTTCACGCTGGCGACGACCTTGCCGCTGGCAGCGTCGGCCACCGCCATCACGCCGCCGTCGCACACGGCGAAGAGGCGTGCATGCGCGACGTCCATCGCCTGGCCCGACGGCGATTCGCAACCGGTCAGCGGGTAATGCGCCTTCACTTGCAGCGTCTTCGCATCGAAGGCGACGAGTTCGTTTTTGTTTTCGACGTTGACGTACAACATGCCTTTTTCATCGGCGGAAGCTGCTTCGGGCTTGCCGCCGAGCGCGACCGTGCCCACCACCTTGCCGGTGGCCACGTCGATTGCCGTGGCGTCATTGCTGCGACCGTTGAAGGTGAAGATGCGTTTGGAAACCGCTTCGTACAGGATGCCGTCGGGATTCATGCCGACCGCGATTTCAGCGACTTTGGCAAACGTTTTCGTGTCCACCACCGTCACCTTGTTGGCGCCGCCTTCGCTGATATAAGCCTTGCCGTTGGCGAACGCGGTGCCGTGAATGCCGGCGAGGCCAGTGATGTCGTTCACCAGCTTGCCGGCGTTGACGTCCACTACCATCAAGTGCGTGCCGCGCGTGATGTACAGGTAGCCGCTGTCGGGATCCTGGTTCAGGTAATCGAAGCCGCCGTCGCCGCCGAGCGTCACGGTCTTGACGACGTGGTAGCCGGAGCCGGCAGCGTGTGCCAGCGGCACGGCGAGCAGCGCGGATGCGAGCAACGACAGACAACGGGAAATAGTTTTCATGGTGGTAATCTCCGCCCCGAAAGTGAGGGGCGGCCATGTTCCCACAGCCTCCGGCGGCGGAGTATTCAGACTGTATCGCGCCGGATATAAATTTTCCCAATGTTACGAAAAGTTCGGAAAAAAGCGGGTTTTCACTCGCTGCGCGGCAGGCTCACGCCGAATATCACGCCGTTGCCGCCGGCCGGCTTCGCTGCCGTGATCGAACCGCCGTGCAGCTCCGCCACCGCAGCCGTCAGCGCCAGGCCGAGACCATGACCCGGTTGCGAGCGTGCCGCATCGGCGCGGTAGAAACGCTGGAAGATCTTGCCGTGCGCTTCCGGTGGAATGCCGGGACCATCGTCGCTGACCAACAGCGTGACTTGCGCGGCGTCTTCCTTCAACGCCACGGTGATGCGCGTGCCGGCTGGCGTGTGAACGATGGCGTTCTCCACCAGGTTGGCCAGCAGTTGGAACAGCAACTCTTCATCGCCGCGAATCATGCAAGCGGCGGCAGGCTGCACCGCAAGCGCATGTGCCGCATCTTCAGCCACCGCGCCATATACCTCCTTCGTTTTTTGCAACAACGCCGCCAGATCGACCGGAGCGAACCCGGCGCGGCGCGCGCCGCCTTCGATCTGCGCAATGCGCAGCAACGCGGCAAACAGCGAGAGAATTTCGTCGGCGGACGCAATGGCGGCATCGAGTGCCGCCGCATACTGCTGCGGCGACTGCGCTTCGCCGCGTGCGCGCTCCAGCCGCTGCCGCAGATGCGTCAGCGGCGTGCGCAGATCGTGCGCGACGTCGCTCGATACCTGGCGCAGGTTGTCCATCAATGCGGCGATGCGATCGAGCATCGCGTTGATGATGATGGCGAGATTGTCGAGTTCGTCGCGGCTGCCGCGCACCGCGATGCGGTCGCGCAGGTTGCCGGCCATGATCGCGCGACAGGTGCGCGAGATCGCATCCATGCGGGCGACGAAGCTGCGGCTCACCAACAGGCCGCCGAGTGCCGCCACCAGCAACGAGACCGCGAACAACCACAGCAACAGCTTGACGATGCGCTCCTGTACTGCCGACACGAACACGAGATCGCTGCCGGAAAACACATACAGCCCCGGCGCAATGTTGGCGCCGACACCGACGATGACATGATCCGGCGTCAACGGGCTGGGAAACTCGATGCTGCCGGTGCGCGTTGCCATCGGCGGCAAGTTGCCGGCGACGCGCACGCCGTTCTGCTGCAGCAATACGAAATCAGCGTGACCGGCCGCGACCATCAGTTGTTGCGTCACCTCTTCCGCTTCGTGCAATCCTTCGTGGGCATAGCCGTCGCTGATGGCGGCGACGTCGGCCTGCGAATACTGGACTATCTGTTGCCGCATCGCCGAACCGGTGATGGCGAGCACGGTCACGCCCAGCACCGCCACCGACACCACGAAGATCGCGGTGTAGATCGCGGCGAGGCGGAAGCTCTCGGTATGTAACAACCTAATGCGCACGCAGGATGTACCCGGTGCCGCGCACGGTGCTGATGATTTCGCCGCCGAGCCCGCAATCGAGCTTGGCGCGCAGTCGACTCATGTGGGTTTCGACGATGTTGGTGCGCGGATCGAAGTGCAGCTCCCACACATGCTCGAGCAGCATCGTGCGCGTCACCACTTTGTCGACGTTGCGCAGCAGGTATTCCAGCAGGAGGAACTCCTGCGCTTGCAACGTCACCGGATGGCCTGCGCGCGTGACTGTGCGACGGATCAGGTTCATCTCGAGTCCGGCGCCTTTCAGCAACGTGGTTTCGCCGCGCAGGTCGGCACGCCGCGTGATCGCATGCACGCGCGCCAGCAGCTCGGCGGCAGCGAACGGCTTGGTCAGGTAGTCGTCGGCACCGCCTTCGAGCCCCTGCACCCGATCGTCGATGCCGCTCATCGTGGTGAGGAACAACACCGGGGTGTTGATGCCATCGGTGCGCAGCTCCCGCACCAGCGTCAATCCATCGAGCCCCGGCAGCATGCGATCGACGATCAGCGCGGCAAAACCATCGCTGCGTGCGCGCGTCGCACCATCGGTACCGGTGCCGCTGATTTCGACCTCATGTCCGTGGCCGCGCAAGGTTTGCGCGATGCCATCGGCCATTTCACGGTCGTCTTCGATCAACAGGATTTTCATACTCTCCATTCTACCCGTCGCGGCTTCAATAAAGTTTGCACACTTTGGCCTGCACAAACCGCCAGATTGAGCAGCAATAATGAAGCTTGCGCGTTCGCACCATCCAAAGCCCAAGTTATTGTCAACTCAAGCCCTTTGCTCGCGTTCTGCCCCTCGTGTTTGGCCAATGAACTACGATAGCATTTATGCGTAAACGTATAGACGAATGGCGGGAAACGCCGCCCGTAACAGGTACTTCAATGTCCAATTCGATTGCCGGCACCACGGTGCACCGGTCTAGGGGAAAAGTCTGGCTCATCGGCGGTATCGCGCTGGTCGCGGTGCTGGGTGGTTATTGGTACCTGAACCGGCCCGATGCCGGCGGTGCCAATGCCAACCGCGTCAACATCGCGGCGCCGGTGCGTGTGGCCAAGGTGGAAAAACGCGACATGGCGGTGATCGAGCGCAGCCTCGGTAACGTGCTGGCCAACACGCTGGTGCAGGTCACTCCGCGCGTGCAGGGTACATTACAGCGCGCGATGTTCAAGGAAGGCCAGTTCGTCAAGAAGGGCGATCTGCTGTTTGAAATCGATCCCCGCCCGTACCAGGCCACGCTCGACCAGGCCCAGGCAATCTATCGCCGCGATGTGGCGCAATTGGAAAACGCCGTCCGCGACCGCAAGCGTTACGAAGATCTCAAGGCGCAGGGCGCCATCTCCATCCAGCAGCAGGACACCAGCAATACCAACGCCGCCGTGCTGGAAGCGACAGTGGCCTCCGACAAGGCCGCCATCGAGCTGGCGGAACTCAACCTGGGCTTCACCCAGATCCATTCGCCGATCGACGGCAAGACCGGCCCCGTGCTGATCCAGCCCGGCAACATGATCAACGGCACCGGCGTCAACGGCGCAACCTTGGTGACCATCGCCGAAGTGCGTCCGGTGAAAATCTCCTTCACACTGTCGCAGTCCGAACTGCCGCGCATCCAGATGCGCCAGCGCAGCGGCAAGATCCTCGCCGTGCTGGACGTCAAGGACGCCAACGGCAACAACCTTGCCGCGGCGGTCGATTTCATCGGCAACGCCGTCAGTAATCTGAGCGGCACCATCGAGCTGCGTGCCACGTTCCCCAACGAGGATTTGTCGCTGGTGCCGGGTCAGCTCGTCAACGTCACCGTGCAGCTCGACGACATAAAAGACGCGCTGGTGATCCCGCGCGAAGGCATCAACGACAGCCCCAACGGTCCGTTCGTGTTCGGACTGGCCGGCGACGTGGCCAAACAAGTGCCGGCCAAGGTGCTGTTCGACGATGGCGTCAACGTGGGGATCAGCGCCAACATCGAACCCGGTACCGACATCGTCGTCGAAGGCCAGTTGCGTGTAGTGCCTGACGGCAAGGTCCACATCATCGACGGCACCAACAATGGCAACAGCACCGGCAACAACACCAGCAACAACAATGGTGGTGGCGCCGACGGCAAGGGTGCCGGCAAGCGGGGCAAACAATGAATATCTCGTCGCAATTCATCATCCGCCCGGTCATGACCTGCCTGGTCATGGCAGCGCTGGTGATTTTCGGCATGTTCGGCTACGTCAGCCTGCCGGTCAGCGAACTGCCCAACATCGACTTCCCCACCATCAACGTGCAGGCCAACCTGCCGGGCGCCGATCCGGAAACCATGGGCTCGGCGGTGGCGACGCCGCTGGAAAACGCGTTCGCCTCGATCAACGGCCTCAGCACGATGACCTCGACCAGCGGCCAGGGCTTCACCCAGATCGCGCTGCAGTTCCGGCTCGAACGCAACATCGACGCCGCGGCGCAGGACGTGCAGGCCGCCATTTCCAGCCAGTTGCGCAAGTTGCCGCACTCGATGCCGAATCCGCCGATCCTGCAGAAAAACGACCAGGGCGCACAGGCGGTGTTCCTGGTGTCGCTGTATTCCGACACCGTGCCCGATACCAAGATCGACCAGTACGCGCGCAGCCTGCTGGCGCCGCAGTTGTCTACCGTGTCGGGCGTGGCGCAGGTCGATATCTTCGGCGGCGCGCGCTATGCCGTGCGCATCCAGGCCGACCCGGCCGCGCTGGCCGCGCGGCAGATGAGCCTGCTCGATCTGCAGAATGCCATCGCGCAGATCAACTCGAACTCGGCCGCCGGCACGTTGAACGGCACCACACGCACGGCCATCATCAGCGCCGACGGCCAGCTCGACAATGCCGGAGAATTCCGCAAACAGGTCGTCGCCTACCGCAACGGTGCACCAGTGGTGCTCGGCGACGTCGCCAAGGTGGTGGACAGCTACGAGAACATCCGTTCCACCGACTGGCTCAACGATCACCGTTCGATCACGGTGGCGGTCAGACGCCAGCCCGATTCCAACACCATCGCCATCGTCGATCAGATCAAGCAGGTGCTGCCGACCTTCTATTCGCAGTTGCCGGCCGGCGTCCAGATGAAGGTGTTCTACGACCGCAGCAAAACCATTCGCGCCGCGGTGGACGACGTGCAGTATTCGCTGCTGATCGCCGCCGGTCTGGTGGTGGCGGTAATCTTCCTGTTCCTGCGCAAGGTAACGGCCACCATCATCCCGTCGCTGGCGCTGCCGATCTCGGTGATCGGCACCTTCGGCGGCATGTCGCTGATGGGCTTCAACCTCGACAACCTCTCATTGATGGTGCTCACCCTCTCAGTCGGTTTCGTGGTCGATGACGCCATCGTGATGCTGGAAAACATCGTGCGCCACGTCGAAGAAGGCGCCACGCCGTTCGAAGCGGCGATGAAGGGCTCGCAGGAAATCGGCTTCACCATTTTGTCGATGACGCTGTCGCTGGCGGCCGCGTTCATTCCCATCCTGTTCATGAGCGGCATCATCGGCCGCCTGCTGCACGAGTTCGCCGTCACCATCAT
>DATJXP010000235.1:0-5127 GCA_035500035.1 Candidatus Acidiferrum sp.
CGGCTTCACGCTCGAGCGATGAATCGGTTAATTCCTTAATTTGACCACTCGATCACGTTAATATGGCGACAGGACATTCCATATTGTCGAGGCCGAGTTTCATGTTTTCCGACCGATTGGCAGCGTTGTTCCGCAGCTGGACCTGGCGCGCACTGTGCGTGGCCACAGGCCTGCTGATCTTCACCAGCGACGCGCTGACTCCCCCTGGCTACGCCCACAGCACGCTTTACCTGCTGCTGTTGCTGATGGCCGCCGCCACCCGCGACAACAAGTTCATCATATTGATGACGGCCTACATCATTTTGCTGGCGATCGCCGGGGCGGTGCTGGGGCCGATCCAGTCGATTCCCCTGCTGATCGCCAATCGCAGCACGTCGGTGGTGGAAATGATGTTGATGGCGTGGGCCTGCATCGTCATGAATCGCCAGTTCAGCTCCATGCGGCCGGCAGGAGAGGAAACGGCTGCCGCACCGACAGCGCAGCATGCGCGCACCAACGGCAAGCCGGTGCCGCCGCTGCTGTTTACCGAACACATGTACAGCTTCCAGCAGATCGCCGACAAGCTGCCGCAGATAGTCTGGGTCGCCAGTCCGCGCGGCGAAGTGTTTTACTCGAACCGCATGCTGGGCAAATATGCCGGCATCAAGCAGGAAGACCTGTATCCGCGCTCCAGTTGGGGCAGCACCGTATCGCCGCAGGATCTGCCTCACTGCGAAGCGGAGTGGCTCAAATCGGTGCGGGAAGGCAGCGAATTTTCCGTGGAGACCCGCATTCGTCGCCATGACGGCACCTACCGCTGGCACCTGGTCCAGGCTCACCCGGTGCACGACGACAGGGGCCAGATCACGATGTGGTGCGGCTCGGCGGTGGACATTCACGATCTCAAGACCCGACTCGAAGAACTCCAGCAGCACCAGGGTGGCGCCGCCCGTACCGGATAGAGACATCGCCGTTACTGCCAAGCCCGCGACAAACGGTTACCATCCCGGAAGCGGCACGGCCAGGATACGGTCGATAGGCGCGGTCAACAGGAGCAACCGATGTACACGATGACAATGATCTCCCTGTTCAAATCGCGGACATGGCGAATCCTGTGCATCGTGGCCAGCGTAGTGATCTTTTTCAGCGACGCCATCACGCCCGCCGGCTACGTGCACAGTACTCTTTATATCGCGCTGCTGCTGATGGCCGCCGCGACGCGCGACAATGGCTTCATCACGCTGATGACGGTGTTGTCGGTGATCCTGACCATTTTCGGCGCGACTTTGGGCGTACACATCCAGCCGGTGCCCATCATCGTCGCCAACCGCATGACGGCGATTCTGGAACAGGTGCTGTTTGCCTGCCTGTTCGTCATCGTCAACCGCCAGTTGCATACCATCATCGAGACCAAGCGCGATCTGCGCGTGTCGCAGGCGCTGCTCGATGCCCAGCGCAGCCAGGAAAACAGCGAGCTGCTGCAATCCGAACGCGCACAGGCCCTGCTGGAGGGATCGCGCCACAATTTCCAGCAGTTCGCCAATTGCATCCCGCAGATTTTGTGGACGGCGGAGCCGGACGGCGAAGTGGATTTCGTCAACATGGCGATGGTGGAGTACACCGGACGCCGCCCGGAACAGCTGTATCCCGGCAATGCGCTGTTCAACAGCGTCCATCCGGCTGACCTGCCGGTATGCGAAGAAACCCGGCTCAAATCATTGCGCAATGGTTCGAGCTACACGCTGGAACTGCGGCTGCGCCACCATGACGGTGCGTACCGATGGCATCTTGCCGGCGCTCATCCGCTGCGCGACGAGAACGGCCACATCTACAAATGGTGCGGCTCGGCAGTCGATATCCACGACATCAAGACAGCCAATGCACAACCGCTGCCGCTGGCCAAGACCGCGACATGACGGCAGCGCGCGTTTTCCTGGTCGATGCCAGCATCTACATCTTCCGGGCCTGGCACATCTACGAAACCACCATCACCGACCGTAACGGCAAACCCGTCAACGCCGTGTTCGGCTTCAGCGATTTCCTGTATCAGCTGCTGCGGCAGGCGCAGCCGCGCCACATCGCCTGCGCGTTCGATGCCAGCCAGCGCAACTCGTTCCGCAAGGAAATCTACCCCGACTACAAGGCCAACCGCGAACCGGCACCGGAACAACTCAAATACCAGTTCGCACTGTGCCGCGAATTCTGCCGCGCGGTCGGCATCGCCGAGTTCGGCAGCGAACGCTACGAAGCCGACGACATCATCGGCTCGCTCGCGTATCGCTATCGCCGGCAAGGCCATCCGATCACCGTGATCAGCGCCGACAAGGATCTGACTCAACTGGTGGTGAACGACGACGACCAGTGGTGGGATTTCGCCCGCGGCACGGTACTGAACCAGCACGGCGTCAAAAAACATTTCGGCGTGCGACCGGAACAGATCGCCGACATGCTGGCGCTGTCGGGCGACAAGATCGACAACATTCCCGGCATTCCCGGCGTCGGTTACGCAACGGCGGCGAAGATCCTGCAGAAATACGACAGCATCGAAAGCATCCTCGCCAATCACGACAGGATCGCCGACATGAAATTCCGCGGTGCCGCGCGCGTGCAGGTGCTGTTGAAATCGCACGGCCATCTGCTGCCGCGCAACAAGCTGTTGACGACGGTGGCGACCGACATGGAGTTTCACGCGGCGCCTGACCTCGACTGGCGCGGTATCGACGTGGAAGCCTTCAACGCGTGCAGCGAACAGCTCGGTTTTCGCGGCTTGATGCAGCAGCGCTGGCTCAACCTCGCCGCACCGGAACCGGTTGCGCAAGCCTGACCGACGACAAGCCGGCGCGGAGCGGGTATAGTTCGCGCCCTCGTTGCTCCTCTCCACCGTCATGGACCACACCGCACCTTCAGCCGCCCTGCGCGCGTCGTTGCCGTTGCCGCTGTTGTCGGCCATCGCGGCGCTGCCGCCGCTCGCCGTCGATATGTATTTGCCGGCGATGCCGCAGATCGCCGGCGACTTCCATACCAGCCTGAACACCATCCAGAACTCATTGAGCATTTTCCTGCTCGGCTTCGGGCTCGGCATGCTGTTCTGGGGCCCCATGGCCGACAAGTATGGCCGGCGCCCGCTGGCGCTGTTCGGCCTCGCCGCCTTCGGCATCGTCAGCTTGTTGCTGACGCTGAGCGGCAGCGCCATCCAATTTCTCACGTTGCGCCTGTTGCAGGGCTTGCTGGGCAGCGCCGCCACCGTCACCGTGCCGGCCATGATCCGCGATTGCTTCGGCAAGGACACCGCCAAGGGCATGTCCACCGTGCAGATCATCATGCTGATCGCGCCGCTGATTGCGCCGGTGATCGGCTCCACCTTGCTGGCACTGGGACCCTGGCAATACCTGTTCGCGTTCCTGACGTTGTATCCGGCGGTGTTGGTCACCATCGTCTGGCGCGTGCTGCCGGAAACCAAGGCTCCTGCCCAAACTGCCATTACCCATTCGCCACTGCGCAACTACCAGCTTATTTTCGGCAATCACCGCATTTACTGGGACTTGTTCACCTACGTGTGCATCGCGCTGGCGTGGTTCACCTACATCACCGGCGTGTCGTTCATCTACATCACCTGGTTCGGCGTCAGCGAAACCGTGTTCGGCTACCTGTTTGCCTGCTCCGCCGCGGCGCTGGTCATCGCCAACCTCACCAATCGCCGCTTCGTCTCGCACAAAGGGCCACGCTGGATGCAACAGCGCTCGCTGGCGGGCGCCGTGGTCATCGCGCTGCTGATCGCGGTCGGCACGTGGTTGAAAATGAATGTCGCGCTGACGGTGTTCGGATTTTTTTGCCTGGTGGGATGCCTGGGGATTACCTGGGTCAACACCGATGCGTTGATCCTGATCGAGTTCCCGCATCATGCCGGTTCGGCCGCTGGCGTGATCGGCACCACGCGCTTCGGCGTCGGCGCGCTGGCCGGACCTGTGCTGGCGTGGATTTACACCGGCACCATCTTGCCGGTGATGACTTTTATTTTTGTGATGATTGCGGGCGCGTGTGTGTTGCAGGCGGTGCGGTATTTCGTTTTTTTCAAGAAATCCGAGTAATTTGAGTGCGAGAGTGGTGATTAGCCAATCGCTTGCGCTCCCCGCTGCTGCAGCTTCTCGCTGATGCTCGTCGCCCGCAGCAGCGGCTCGCCGCGATTGGTCTCCGGCTTCAGTTGGCTCAAATTACTCTGGCCTCACCGATCCGCGCTCTAACCCGTTCGATCCTCCAGGATTCAATTAGGCTGCGAAGCCAGTACGGTTTTATTCACTTCGGATGTTTTAAGGCAAATGATGGCGGTTGGATTACGCAACCCCAAGTCCGGAGTATAAAACGAAGTAAGTGCCTCCCAGACTTCGCTGTAGCGGTTGCTTTGTAACATTTCCGCATATGACACCAAGTTAGAATCCGTAGCGGATCTGAAGCCGTATCCCACCCATATTTCGATATCCCCTCTATAAGGGGAGACATCCATGGGCGCATAGGTGATGGTAACAGGGACAACCAACGGCAAAGCCTGAAAAGCCAATGCATTTGAAGAAAGAAGATCATTGTTGGTATTTATCTTCCGCCAGGTAATACCACTTAGTAACCACAATTCATTTGGTTTGCTTTTAAACCGAGCACCGACATAAATATCCGCTGGCTTGGCTTGATCCGCTGGAGGGATGATCAAGTTATGATCGATGACGAGATTGGAATAACTGCCGCGAACGGTAGTCTCATGGAAACAGTAATCAGTAGGCGCAGCAGATGTTGTCGTCTCTGCGGCCGAAGCAACACTGGAGAGCATGACACTTAACAAGTAAACGCTCAAAGCAGCGCAGGATAATTCGGTTTTCATATTCAAAACTCCTTTTATAAAATCGTCACTAGGGTGTCGTTCCGAATGTATTCGAACATTGATAATTATCTGAGCTCGAATCGTGCACAGATGTAATCCGAATCACCTCCTTAACGGATTTTCAACTAAAGCATTTAAAAATTCAGAGTAATTTGAGCCAACTGAGCCTTGAGGCCAATCGCGGCGAGCCGGTCGCGCCAAGGAGGAGCGGGAGCGACGGATGCGCGACCGGGGAGCGCAAGCGATTGGCTAACCATTGATCGTTCGCTCAAATTACT
>DATJXP010000236.1:0-2864 GCA_035500035.1 Candidatus Acidiferrum sp.
CTCAACGTCGATCTGGCGGCGCAGACCATCACCAAGCCGGATGGCAGCGTTATCAAGTTCGAGGTCGAGGCCTCGCGCAAACACATATTGCTCAATGGTCTGGACGACATCGGCCTGACGCTGCAACACGCCGATGCGATCAAGGTCTTCGAACAGAAACACCAGGTTAAAGCTCCCTGGCTGTTCGGTTGAGTTCCGATAAAAAATTTTTTGTATTAACCAGGTTGTATCCGGCTGACGAAGCCGGTTCGTAGAAAGGAGAGCGTTATGAGCGGTAACAAGAAGTACAACGTCTGTATCGTCGGAGCCACGGGCGCGGTCGGCAAGACCATGCTGCGCATCCTCGAGCAGCGCAAGTTTCCTGTGAATAACCTCTATCTGCTCGCCAGCGAACGCAGCGCCGGCGAAACCATGAGCTTCAACAACAAGCAGTACACCGTGGAGAATCTTGCGGACTTTGATTTCACCAAGGCCCAGATCGGTTTGTTCTCGCCGGGTGCCAGCGTGTCTGCCATTTATGCACCGAAAGCGGGTAAAGCCGGTTGCATCGTCATCGACAACACCTCGCAGTTCCGTTACGAGGAGGACATTCCGTTGGTGGTGCCGGAGGTGAATCCGCATGCGGTGGCGCAGTACAAGAACCACAACATCATCGCCAACCCGAACTGTTCGACCATCCAGATGCTGGTGGCGCTGAAGCCCATCCACGACAAAGTGGGCATCGCCCGCATCAACGTCTGCACCTACCAGTCGGTATCCGGCACCGGCAAGGAAGCCATCGACGAACTGGCCAGCCAGACCATTGCGCTGCTGAACGGCAAGGAGCCGGAAATCAAGGTGTATCCGAAGCAGATTGCCTTCAACGTGTTGCCGCACATCGACGTATTCCAGGACAACGGCTACACCAAGGAAGAGATGAAGATGGTGTGGGAAACCCAGAAAATCATGGAAGACCCGAACATCCTGGTGAACCCGACCTGCGTCAGGGTGCCGGTGTTCTACTCGCACTCGGAAGCCGTGCACATCGAAACCCGCCAGAAGATCACGGTGGAAGAGGTGCGCGCACTGCTGAAGAAGGCACCGGGCGTCAAATTGCTGGACGAGCCCAAACCAGGCGGCTACCCGACACCGATCCCGGACGGCACCGACCACGACGAGACCTGGGTGGGCCGTATCCGCAAGGACATTTCGCACCCGAACGGCATCAACCTGTGGGTCGTGTCCGATAACCTGCGCAAAGGTGCGGCCTTGAACTCAGTTCAGATCGCGGAAGTGTTGATAAAAGACTATATCTAATGAATACTTGCGGCTGATTTACAAGGAACTTCTCAAGTTCGCGGCCGCAAGCTCCAAAGGGCTGGCCACCTTGGGCGGGTGGCCGGGCTATGTGTCCGAGTTGTTTGCCTGAGCTGCATGCGTGGTAGTTCCTTGTCGGCCCGGTTGTCAAAACCGTTCCATTGATGGTTGATTGATGGCCGATTGCTGGTCGATTGCTGGTCAAGGAGAGCTATGCGTTCCACATTCCAAGCTGGCAAAGCCTTCCCTGCTTTGGCACTGGCATTCGCCATTGCCTCTCACGCGCACGCCCAGGGGTTGGGTGAAATCACGCTCGAGTCGTCTCTGCACGAACCGTTGCGCGCGCATATCGATCTGCTCGACATCGGCAATCTCGATTCCACCCAGATCAAAGCTGCCTTGGGTACTCAGACTGAATTCAAAGTTGCCGGCATCGAACGCACGGCGCAATTGAGCGCATTGAACTTTACCGTCGAAACCCGCAAGGGCGGCGTCGGTCGCATCGTCATTACCAGTGACGGAGAAATCAACGAACCCTATCTGGATTTCATGCTGGGTGTCGATTGGCCGAAAGGCCGTACGTTGCGCGAATACACGCTGCTGCTGGATTTGCCTGAGAACCACGCCAAATCGTCCACCAATGCTCCTGCCGTAAGTCGTGAGTCCGCCGTTGCTACGGCGCCGCCAGCACCTGCTTCTGCTTCGGCAACACCGCCGGCCAGCAAGCCCGCGGCTGCACAGCAGTATGAAGTGAAGACCGGCGACAGCCTGTATCAGATTGCCGAACAGACGCGTCCTTCGGCCCAGGTCGGCGTGCAGCAGATGATGATCGCCATCCAGCGCGCCAACGAAGATGCCTTCGTCAACAACAACGTCAATCGCATCCTGACCGGCAAGGTGTTGCGTATTCCGCGCATGGAGGAAATCACGCTGATCGATCAGGAAGCTGCCGTTGCCCAGGTCAATCAGCAGAATGCCGCGCTCAATTCCGAAACGCTGGCGGTCAACAATGCTCCCAATGCCCCCAAGGCCGCGCCGCACGATGAATTGACGCTGCTCAGCGGCGACCAGGATGCCAAGGTTGCCGGCAGCAACGATCTCAATGCCACCATCAAACAGCTGGAAAACCAGTTGATGACGAGCGAGGAAGGCCTTGATCGCGCCAGACTGGAAAATCTCGAACTCACCAACCGCCTGGCGGCCGTGCAGGAACAGATCGACTTGCTGCAGAACATTATCGCCATCGAGGACGAGCGCATCGCGCAGATGCAGTCGCAATTGAGCAAGCAGTCGGCAGCCACCAAGGAGGCGCTGGCCAAGGCGGAATCGTCGTCAGCAGGTAAGGACGGTGGCTCGGATTCCGGGCTGATCGGGTTGCTGAGTAACAGCGTGGTATTGCTTGGTGCTGCCCTGGCCGCCGCACTTGGCGTGGCCGGCATGTTGTTCGTGCGCCGCCGCAATGCACAGGCGGCCTTGGCTGGCGATGCTGAAGTCGAGCTTGATTCGGTCGCCGATGTGGCGAGTACCGACACCGGCGACAGTACCGGCGATGAAGTTCCGGGCGGCTT
>DATJXP010000237.1:0-13109 GCA_035500035.1 Candidatus Acidiferrum sp.
AGCGCAATGCAGTGCACGTGGACGGACACCGTTCGGTGTTGATGACGATTCTGAAGTCCGGCGCGGCCTCGACCATCACCATCGTCGACAAGGTGAAGGAGATGTTGCCGAAGTTGGCGGCATCGTTGCCGGCCGACCTCACGGTGAAACCATTGGCTGACCAGTCGCTGTTCGTGAAGGCGGCCGTGTCGGGCGTGATCCGCGAAGGTGTCATTGCCGCCGTGCTGACCAGCCTGATGATCCTGCTGTTTCTCGGTTCGTGGCGTTCGACGGTCATCATCGCCACCTCGATTCCATTGGCAGTGCTGGCGGCTGTCAGCGCGTTGGCGGCTTCGGGCGAGACGCTGAACATCATGACGCTGGGAGGCCTCGCGCTTGCGGTAGGCATCCTGGTCGATGACGCAACGGTAACCATCGAAAACATCAACTGGCATCTGGAGCGCGGCAAGAGCGTGCGCGATGCCATCCTCGACGGCGGGCGCCAGATCGTGCAGCCTGCGTTCGTGTCGTTGCTGTGCATCTGCATTGCCTTCGTGCCGATGTTCTTCCTGCCGGGAGTTGCCGGCTATTTGTTTGCGCCGTTGGCCAAGGCCGTGGTGTTCGCGATGGTGGCTTCGTTCGTGCTCTCGCGCACGCTGGTGCCGACCATGGGCAACTATCTGTTGCGCGATCACGCCAGTGTGCATACCGCAGAAGTCATGGCCAGCCACGATGCCAGTACCGGCCAGCCGAATACGCACAACCCGCTCGTTCGTTTGCAGCACCGTTTCGAAGTCCGCTTCGAACAAGTGCGTGCCTGGTACGCGGCCGTGCTGGTGTTCGCGCTGACGCATCGCAAAAAATTCGTCCCAGGCTTTCTCGTTGTAGTGCTGGTGTCGTTTGCGTTGCTGCCGTTGTTGGGAGAGAACTTTTTCCCCTACGTCGATTCCGGACAGATAAGTTTGCACGTGCGGGCACCGGTCGGCACGAGAATCGAGGAAACCTCGGCGGTGTTCGATGCCATCGGCCAGAAGATACGCACCATCATTCCGCCGGATGAACTCGGCGCGATCGTCGACAACATCGGCTTGCCGGTTTCGAGCATCAACCGCGCCTATTCGAACACCGGCGGCATCGGCCCCCAGGACGGCGACATCCTGATTTCGCTGAAGGAAGGCCATCATCCGACGGCAGACTACACCCAGCGTCTGCGCGAAGTGCTGCCGGCCGCGTTTCCTGGCAGTACCTTCTCGTTCCTGCCGGCCGACATCGTCAGCCAGATTCTCAATTTCGGGAACCCGGCTCCGCTGGATGTGATGATTACCGGTGCCAACAACAAGGCGAACGAAGAGTATTCGCGCAAGCTGGCGGCATTGATGGGACATGTGGCAGGCATCGCCGACGTGCGGCCGTTGCAGGCCACCAACTATCCGCAGTTCAGCTTCGATATCGATCGCATGCAGGCCGACCGGCTGGGCATCACCGAAAACGACGTGACGCGCTCGGTGTCGGTCAACCTTGCCGGCAGCTATCAGGTGGCACCGACGTTCTGGCTGAACCCCGATAACGGTGTGTCCTATCCGATCGTCGTGCAGGCGCCGGAGTACCGTGCCGACAGCCTGAGCGCGTTGAACAACATCCCGATCACCGGCAACTCGCACGAGCAGTACCAGATTCTCGGCGGCTTGGGCACGATGCGGCGCGAGTTGTCGCCCGGCGTAGTGTCGCATTACGCGGTGCAGCCGGCCTTCGACATCTATGCCACCACCCAGCATCGCGATCTTGGTGCGGTAGCGAAGGATGTGCAGAAGATCATCGATTCGACTACCCACGACCTGCCCAAGGGATCGACGGTTCGTCTGCGCGGCCAGGTGGAAACGATGGACACGGCATTTTCCGGCCTGTTGCTGGGTCTGGCCGGCGCCATCGTGCTCATTTATCTGCTGATCGTGGTGAACTTCCAGAGCTGGTCCGATCCTGCCGTGATCATATCGGCGCTGCCGGCGGCGCTGGCCGGCATCGTCTGGATGCTGTTTGCCACCGGCACCACGCTGTCGGTGCCGGCGTTGACCGGCGCGATCATGACGATGGGAGTCGCCACCGCCAACTCGGTGCTGGTGGTGAGCTTTGCGCGCGAACGGCTGGCGGAGTGCGGCGATGCAATGCGCGCAGCAATCGATGCCGGCACCACGCGTTTCCGCCCCGTGCTGATGACGGCGCTGGCCATGATCATCGGCATGGCGCCGATGGCGCTCGGGCTGGGCGAGGGCGGTGAACAGAACGCTCCGCTCGGCCGCGCCGTGATCGGCGGGTTGCTGTTCGCCACGGTGGCCACCCTGATCTTCGTGCCGGTGGTGTTCAGCCTGGCGCATCGCAACCATGCTCCGGCTGCCGCTGCGCCGTCCGCGAACAACGATAAGGAAACTCCCACCTATGCATGACCCATTACAGCTCCAGACGACTGCGGCGCCGCGTGGATTGAAGCGTACCGGGATCGTCGTCGCCGTCATTGCCGGCCTGATCGTCATTGCCGGCATTACCGTTCGCAACGAGGAATCCGCCAACGCGCAACTGTGGTCCGATGCACAAGCGACGCCTACCGTGCAACTGGTGCGACCGTCACCGGCCGAGAAGACGCAGATACTGACTTTTCCTGGCACGCTGGCCGCGTGGAATTCCGCCCGTATTTTTGCGCGTGTCTCCGGTTACATCAGTTCGTGGTACAGCGATATCGGCGCTCAGGTCGCCAAGGGAGCCGAGCTCGGCGCCATCGACACGCCGGAACTCGACCAGCAGATCATCGAGGCGCGCGCCGCGCTGGGCCGGGCCAAGGCCGAAGCCGCGCTGGCGCGCTCGACCGCGACGCGCTGGAGCGACCTGCTCGAGTCCACTTCGGTTTCGCAGCAGGAAGCCGACGAGAAGAATGCCGCCGCCACTACGCGCGAGGCCGTGGTGCACGAAGCAGAGGCCGTGCTGGGTCGTTTGGAGGCAACCAAGTCCTATTCGGTGATCCGCGCTCCGTTCGCCGGTGTGGTGACGGCGCGCAACACCGACATCGGCGATCTGGTCGGCCCCGGCGCCAGTTCGCAACAACCGATGTTCTCGATTTCCGACGAGCAGCAGATTCGCATCTACGTCAACGTGCCGCAGCAATATGCGTCGCTGATGCAGCCCGGGCTGACGGCAAAGTTGTCGGTGCCTGAATGGCCGGGCCGGGTATTTCCGGCGCGACTAGTAGCCGCCTCCGGGGCGATCAACAGCCAGACCGGTGCGCTGCAAGTGCAACTGGTAACGCCTAACACCGATCGCGCATTGCATTCGGGTGGCTATGCCCAGGTGCAATTCGAGCTGCCGGGATCGACCCAGGCGATGAACATTCCGGCGAGTTCACTGATCCTGCGCGGCACCGGAACCACGGTGGCGACGCTGGGCGCGGATGGACACGTTCACATGGTACCGGTGACCGTTGGGCGCGATCTGGGGCCGAAGGTCGAAATCATTACCGGCCTGACGCGTGACATACAGTTGATCGACAATCCACCGGATTCGCTGGCGGACGGCGCGGAGGTCAAGGTCGCCAATGACCGCAAGTAATCTTCGCCGTCACGCGGTGGCTGCCGCCGTTGCGCTGATTGCCGGCTGTTCGCAGGCACCGGACTATCAACCGCCGGTAATCGCCACTGCTCCCGCCTACAAGGAAGCGGGCACCTGGGTGCCGGCCGCGCCGGCACAAGCCGCGGCAGGACACTGGTGGCACGGTTTCAACGATCCTCAACTGGAAGAACTCGAATCCCGGCTCGATGCCGGCAACCCCACGCTGGCGATTGCGATAGCGCGGCACGATGCAGCACTCGCCACTCTCGGCGAAGCACGCGGGCAGATGCTGCCTACCGTCGATCTTGCCGGCTCCGTCATCGGTAACCGGCAATCGGACACTCGTCCGCTACGCGGCGCCACTCAACCTGCACGCTACGAGGCCGACACGCTGGGCTTCGTCATCAACTACGATCTCGACCTGTGGGGACGCCTGCGGGACAGCGTGGCCAGCGCCAAGGCGCGAGCCGATGCCGCCGGTGACGACGTGGCCGTTGCCCGCTTGACGCTCGAAACCGATCTGGCACAAACCTATCTCGAATTGCGCGGCATCGATCAATTGATCGATCTGTTCGAAACCACTGTCACCACGTATGCCCAAGCCGACCGGCTGACGCATAACCGCTTCGCCGGCGGGATAGCCAGCGGCATCGACGTCGGTCGCTCGGGCGCACAGCTCGCCGATGCCCAGGCCCAACTGGCGGATCTGCACAATGCCCGCGCCGTTGCCGAACATGCGATCGCCGCATTGGTTGGCGCGCTGCCCTCCGCTTTTTCGCTGGCGGCTTCCGCGCAACGGCCGGCATTGCCGGCAGTACCGCTCGAACTGCCTTCGACGTTGTTGCAACGCCGGCCCGATGTCGCCGCGGCGGAGCGGCGCATGTATGCCGCCAATCGCGACATCGGCGTGGATCGCGCCGCGTTCTTCCCGCAACTGACGCTGGGCGGAACCGTGGGCTACCAGAGCACCGCGGTGGGAGGATTGCTGGCTGCGCCGAACCTGATGTGGGCCGTTGGCCCGAACCTGACGCAGAATCTGTTCGATGGCGGTCGCCGCAAAGCCCGCGATGCTTTTGCCCAGGCCGGATGGGAAGCGGCGACGGCCGATTATCGTCGCACGGCACTGGCTGCGTTCCAGCAAGTGGAAGACAGCCTGTCGCGACAGCACTATCTCGGCGAAGCGCTGGACGCTCAACAGCGGACGGTGCAGGCGGCGGCACAGGCCAGCCGGCTTTCGACCATGCGCTACGACAAAGGCGTGGCCAACTTTCTCGATGTGGTGGTGGCGCAAACTGCCGAACTGGCGGCCCGCCGTCGCGCGATCCAGCTCGAGACCCAGCGTGCCCAGGTGCAGATAGGGTTGATCAGGGCTCTCGGCGGAGACTGGAACAATTCCAACTGAACCAGGTTCCGGCAAATTCGGAGCGCAATAAAAAGCCGGGTTTTTCCCGGCTTTTCATTTCCGGCCCTGCGACCGGGGTCGACGCTGTTGGCGTCGTTGCTACTGGGACGATTTCACGCAATCGCGTACGGCCTTGGCGTTCGCCTGCCGCTGGGCTCTGAGGGCATCGAAATCCTTCTGGGTCAGGAAACCGTCGCCGTCGATGTCGAGTTTGTTGAACTCGGCGGTTGCCGTCGTCGTGGCATACGTCGTCAATTCGGCCAGGTTCAGTTTGCCATCGCCGTTGGTATCGATGCCGGCGAAGTTGTTGAGCAGCGTGGCGGAATCCAAACGTACCGGTTGTTCCGGATTGGGCTCGATCTTCGCCATGCATGCAGCACGTGCCGAGTTAGTGGTGCTGCCGACCGCGGCCTGATGATGCGAACGCAGGGTTCTGGTGACTGCCGGCGACATCAGCTCGTCCTGCGAAATCAGCCCATCACCGTTCCTGTCGAGCCGGGTGAACAACTTTTCGATCCGGGCCGTGCGCGGCGCCAGGAATTCTTCGAGGCTGATCTTGCCGTCGTGATTGGTGTCGAGTTCAACGAGATTCAGGCCGGGCTCGCCGCCGCGGTTGTGCATGGGGCCGGGATTGCCGTGATGCGGAAATGCGGAATTGCCGGTGTCGTCGGTGGCCGCGGAGACCGGCAACGTACTTGCGCCGCACAACACGGCCAACGTCAATACGCTCAGGTTGAGTTTTTTCATGGTTCATACTCCTTGCGGAAACTGTCGGTGAAATATGGCGCGCTTGTGCGCAGGTGTCCGGGTAGGCAGCCACGGGGCTTTGAATCCGGAACTTGTTGCTTTCAACGCCAGAGCCGGGGCGTGGTTGACGCTCGTAATGTCCGTCGCCGCGAGAGTTAATAGCGGGTTCAGGTACAATCGAATCCAGCATCCAGGATGTTTTTCATGACGATACCGGCCATCGATCCCGCTGCGCTACGGCTGTATTACCTGCAACAGTTGGGTGTTGCGGTCTATGTGCCGCGCCTTGCCGCGGACGCGGAGCTGCCGGCAGCGCAGCAAGTCGAAGTCGAGTCGCCGGTGGCGATGACGGAGACGCCGGCAGAAACGGCGAGCGTTCAGGCAACGTCTGCTCCGCGCGTTTCGTTGCGATCGAGTCTCGAAGAACCGGCGCAGTCGCCGGCAAAAGCGGCCGCGGTCACCAAGCCGGTTATTTCCGATGTCGATGCAGCGGCCGTGCAAACGATGGCACCGTTTCAATTGTTGTTCGCCGTCATCGATGCCCGCGTGGCGGTGGCGCTGCAGGTTCCTGTGTTGGGCAAGCCGGCGTTGACAGAGACGGAAAGCAAGCTGCTGCACAATCTGTTGCGTTGGCTGGGCGTGCCGCCGGTGAGCGAGCCGTGGTTGCAGTACCGATGGCCATTGCCGGGAATGCCGGCCGGTTCTGTTGCCGCGGCAGGCAAGGGATTGACGATCTTCCTGCAACAGGCGCTCTCGAATCGGCCGGCGCAACACTTGTTGGTGCTGGGGTCTGGCCCGGTGCAATGTTTGCAACAAGGCGATGGCGCGCTGACAGTGCAGGGCTGGCTCACGCATGGTTTGAGCGAAATGCTGGCAGTGCCGACGTTGAAACGCGAAGTGTGGCAGCAACTGTTGCCGCTACATGCGCAACTGCGGCGATGACGGATTTTGATTACCGGACTGTTCATGCTTCGCAGCTGCCGGAGTTGTCCTCTGTATTGCCCACAGTCCTGGCAGGCGACTGGAGCGAGTCGGCACTGCGCACGATGCAGGCGGCAGGGCACCAGTTGCGCGTGCTGAATCATCGACAAGAAATTGTCGCCTTCGCCGAATTCCAGTGGGTGCTCGATGAGTGCCAGCTGTTCAACATCGCCGTCTTGCCAGATTGGCGACGCCAGGGTCTTGGCAGGCTGCTGCTGCGGGAATTGCTGCAGGAATCGGCGCAAGCGGGAATGAAAAGCTGCGTGCTGGAAGTGCGCGAGTCCAATGCAGCCGCGCGTGGCCTGTATCGACAATGCGGGTTCATGGAGGCGGGGCGGCGACCGGCTTACTATCCGCCGCCACAATCCGGCGCAGACCGCGAGGCTGCCGTACTCTACGGCTGCGGGTTGTGATCCTGATCGTCGTCGCCTTGCCGCGCGCTGGCATCGATCATTTTGTTCCACGCCAATGCCAGCAGTTTGAACACACCCAACAGCACTGCCGCACACAGCAGTATCACCAGCAGCAGGTTCAGCAAGGCCAGCACATAGCGGCCCTGGTCCGACCAGTTCTCACCCAGAAAAGTGACGCCGGTCCAGAAACCGGCACCCATCACGGCCAGGGTGATGAGGGCGTAGCGCGTGGTTTTGCCGTAACCGCTCATGTCAGCGTTGCGTGAGCCGTTGCAGTTCGTGCAGCAGGCGGGTGTTTTCTTCCGGCGTGCCCACGGTGATGCGCAGCTTGTCGTCCAGTCCGGGCAGCTTGAAATAGCGCACCAGGATGCCGGCTGTTTTCAATCCTTCGTACAGTTGCTCCGCCCGCAGTGGCGCCGGCACCGTTGCCAGCAGGAAATTGCTCTGGCTCGGCGGTGCCGGCAAACCCAGCTTGGCCAGCGCATCGCGCAGCTTGCTGCGCTCGTCACGCACTCGCCGCCAGGTATCGGCTGCATAAGCCTGATCACTCACGGCAGCCAGCGCCAGCGTCTGCGCGATGAGGTCGGTGTTGTAGCTGTCCTTGGTTTTGTATTGCATCGGATCGATCAGCGAGCTTGGGCCGAGCCCGTAGGCCATGCGCAAGCCGGCCAGCGAATAACCCTTGCTGAAGGTGCGCAGCAGCAGCACGTTGTCGAATTGGCGTATCAAGGGAATCGCATCGTATTGCAATCCGGGATCGACGAAATTGACGTAAGCCTCGTCGATGACGAGGACGCCACGGAAGTCGCGCGCCAGCGCCTCCAATTGCGCGACCGGGCACAAGGTACCGGACGGAGCATGCGGATTGACGATGAAGCAGAGCTTGACCTTGTCGGCATTGAGCTTCGCCGCCAGTTCGGTCGGCAGGCTCCAGTCGGCGTCGAGCGGATATTCCTTCATGCCGCAGCCATGCGCGGCGGCCAGCACTTCGTACAACGAGTAGCTGGGCGAGGCGGTGGCGATGCTTTCGTCGGGCGCGACGAAGGTGGCCAACAACAGACGCAGCAATTCGTCGCCGCCGTTGGTAACGATGATGTTGGCGGCATCGACCGCGTGCAGCGTGGCCAACTGTTTACGCAGTCCGAGTGCGGTTGGCGGTGGATAGCGGCGCAGGCTTTCCACTTGCAGTGCAGCCAACGCTTTCGCCACCGCAGGACCTGGCGGGTAGGGATTTTCGTTGGTGTTGAGTTTGATGACATCGGCCTGGTCCGGTTGTTCGCCGGACGTGTAGCCACGCATCGCCTGGATGTTGGGTCGTTCGTAGTTCAAACCTAAACTCCTGTAGGGATTGGGCGGTGTTGCCGACTTCAGCGGGGCAGATAGGTCTGCAAGCGCTTCAGCCAGCCGGCCAGCCAACGTTCCTCGTGCCGTTCGACTGGCGCGTTGGCGACTCGCTGCTGCAGCACAGTGCCAGCGCTGACGACAAAATCCCGCAGTGGATCAGTTCCGGATTCCGGCATGCCGTCCAGCACTTGGACCAGGCCCCAGCCTTGGTTTTGATAGCGTTCGGAGGCTTGGCTGCCATCGCCTTTGAAGTGCACATAGTCTATCAGCGCGTAGAGCCCATAAGGAATTTTTGCTGCAGCTACGGCTGCCAGTTTGCGTTGCCGAACCGGGTTGCCGGCCAGAGGCCCTGACTGGTCCTGCGTCAATCGTTCGAAGCGCTGAACTATGTAGGCGGTCTGCAGCGGCCTGGTTCGCGCCAGCAGCGTGCGTAATTCGGCGAGTCTGGGGCCGCCGCGATCAGCCAGAAAGCTTTGACGGTCGGGCCAGGGCTGGCCGCGTGCCGTGGCCAGCCAGGGCGGCAGTTCGACGGCATGCTGACGCAGGTAGTCCAGCAAACCGGGAAAGGTTTCGACGAATGGCACGGTTTGCCCTTGTCGCAGCCAGATGAAATGGCCTATCCCCAGCGATGGAAAATCTTCGCCCTGGTTCCATGCGGTCAGGCAATCGGGCTTGGCATTGCACTCGTTCAGGAAGATGCGCTCGCCCAACCAGCGCAACTGTTCGTCATCGAGGGTCGGCAGGCCGGCAGTTGCCGCAGTGGCAGCCAAGGAGGTGCCGGCAAAGCAACACAACCACAGCCAGATGGCGACAGCGGGTTTGGACGCAGGAAAACAGGCCACGGGCGCAGGGACGGGAATTATTATGGAGGTGGAAGGTGTGCTACCCTGATTGCCCGGATTCTAGCATGGACCCATGTCCGGTCTGCTCTGCGCTATTTGTTGCAAGTTGCTGCAAGTTGTATGCAATGCTCATGTGAATGCCGGCCCATAAGTCATGAACCTGGTGGAAACCCTCGACAACAAGCCCGAAGCGCCCGTCAAGAACAATGACGAGGACTTCGTTCGCCAGCTTTCCCAGATCTACAAGAAGCTGAAGTTCGCCAAGAACCTCAAGAAAGCGATGAAGGATGTGGAAGGCGACATGCTGGCGCTGCTGCGCTGCAAGCTGTTCACCATCTACCAGAGTGTCGACAACGGCAAGGAAATCCAGGCCAGCTACAAGGGTGGCATCGGTTCCGACGACAATCCCGACTTCATCATCAAGGTGCCGTTCACGCCGACCTCGCTGGCCGGTTACGTCGCGCTCAGCCAGCGCCCCATCCTGGTCGAGAACGTTTACAACGCCGAGGAACTCACCAACATCCATCCCCGTTTGCAGTGGGACAAGAAGTTCAGCGAATCGAAAGGGCTGTTCTTCAAGTCGATGCTGGTAGTGCCGATCAAGGACGAGATCCTGCTTGGCGTCATCCAGATCATCAACCTGCGCGACGATCCGGTCTTCGGCAAGGAAGACCTCAAGCACGCCACCATGGTGGCGCAGATGCTGGCGCGCCAGTTCCGTTCCGAATTCCAGAGCACGCAAGGCCCGTACGATTACCTGGTGCAGCAGAACCGCATCACCAGTGCGGATCTCGACAAGATCACGCAGAACGCCAACCTGTACGGCACCACGGTCTCCAAGGCCCTGATGGAAGATTTCAAGATCGAGGCCGATGAGATCGGCAAGTCGCTCGAGCTGTACTACCGCGTGCCGTACATGAAGTTTGATTCGAAGATCGTGCTGCCGGCCGACCTGATGGAGAACCTCGGCGCCAGCTACCTGCGCAACAACATGTGGGTCCCCATTTCCGGCAGCAAGGAAGAAGTGGTGATCCTGATCAGCGACCCCAGCAACTACCAGCGCATCATGGAAATCCAGGGGGTACTGAACGCCCGCAACTACGTGTTCAGGGTGGGGCTGGTCGAACACATCCTGCAGTACCTCGGTGATACCTCGAAAGGGGAAGAAGAGGAAGTTGCCGGATTCGACGAGGTGTTCAAGAGCCTCGAAGATGAATCGGCAGTCGAAGTGGATGAAACCAAGGAGAAGGAAGACGAGGGTGCCGCCGCTACTTCCGCCATCATCCAGTTGGTGAACCGCATCATCATCGAAGCTGAAAAACTGGGCGGGTCCGATATTCACATTGAAGCCGGCAAGGACCGCGGCCCCGGCACCGTCAGGGTGCGGGTTGACGGCTTGTGCCGCGAGCTGCTGAAAGTGCCGGCTGAACATACTGCCGCGCTGATCGCGCGTATCAAGGTCATGTCGCGTCTCGACATCTCCGAGCGCCGGTTGCCGCAGGACGGCAAGTGCAAACTGAAGATCCGCGGCCGTGCGGTCGAATTGCGCGTTGCGACCGTACCGACCGTGCAGGGCGAAGGCGCCGTACTGCGTATCCTCGCCGCCGGCAGCGCGATGCCGCTGGAAAAACTGAACCTGCATCCGAAAGTCATGCATGACCTGATGGAGATCACGACGCATCCGCACGGATTGATCCTTGTTGTGGGCCCAACCGGTTCCGGTAAGACCACCACGCTGCACGCGGTGCTGGGTCACCTGAACAAACCCGAACGCAAGATCTGGACTGCCGAGGACCCGGTGGAGATCACGCAGCCAGGCCTTAACCAGGTGCAGATGCAGCCGAAGATCGGCTTTACCTTTGCCAGGGCGATGCGCGCGTTCTTGCGTGCCGACCCTGACGTGATCCTGATCGGTGAGATGCGCGACAAGGAAACTGCGTCGATCGGCGTCGAAGCGTCGCTGACCGGTCACTTGGTGTTGTCCACCTTGCACACGAACTCGGCGCCGGAAACGTTGACCCGTTTGCTCGACATGGGTCTCGACCCGGTCAACTTCTCCGATGCCTTGCTCGGCGTATTGGCCCAACGTCTGATGCGCACGCTATGCGGTGCCTGCAAGGAGAGCTACGAACCCGAGCAGCGCGATATCGATCATTTGATCCACGAATTTGGTGGCGAGGAAGTATGGAAGGCGCAGGAGCTTCCGCGCGAACAGTGGAACTTCAAACGCAAGGTCGGCTGCGACGCGTGCGGTGGCACCGGCTACAAGGGCCGTACCGGCGTGCACGAGTTGCTGCGTGGTACTCGCGACATACAGAAAATGATTTATAGCTCGGCCGAGTTGTCAGATATCCGCGTGCAAGCCATCAAGGACGGCATGCTGACGTTGAAGCAGGACGGCATCGTCAAGATATTCAAAGGCTTCTCCGACTATCAGCAGTTGCTGCGCATCACCGGCGAATAGCGCGGTTTTCTTTGCGGAAAAAGCGCCGTAATTTCAGCTTTTTTTTACATGCGCTTATCTCCGCCTCGGTAGCTCTCGGATATTCCGTAAATATTGTGAAAATTTCCCGAAAATTTCCGGCTAAAAATCTACGTGCTGCGAGAAACGCCGGAAATTTATGCACAAAATGGGGGAGGCGGCAAAAAGTGCCGGAAAACCGCATTTTTTGCGAGTGTGACTTATTTCACTTTATAACGCATTGAATTTGCTGGGTTATTTTTTGGATAAAAAATAAGCAATTTGCGGGGTGACTCGCAGAACCAAGCCCACCAGAGAGTTTTCCCGAAGTTATCCACAACTTTCTCCCCTTTCTTTGTGGACAACCCTTAATGCGCCCTTTTCATGTTGGGCGCGATACGGCGAATGCTATACTGCCGCCCGTATTTGGCGGGCAGTGGTACATCAGGCAAGCATGTTGGAATTCAGTGAAGATATTCCCTTTCTGTGGCGGTTGAGCGCGGAAAGCGGAGAAGGGTTTAGCCTGGTTTCCATGGTCATCCCTTTCCAGGCCGGCAGCCAGAACCTGGAACATACCATTGCCACCGACGTTGTCAGTTTCTGCGGCGACCACGAGAAGCACAGCGAAGAAGAAACCCTCGAGTGGAACGAGGACGATATCCATCTGTTCCTCAAGCTGCTGGCAGCCCGCAACAGCGGGGACGTCCGGCAGAATCCCAATGCAACCACGCATACCTTCAAAGTGGATCTCAACGATCCCGGCACCATCGAGATCGTCAACATCGTCGCGGCTGCCGGCTTCGGCATGACGCTGACGGTGGACGATTTGCTGGTGGCCGATCCCGGGGATCTGCACGAGGAAATCCGCGAAGCGGAAGTCGGCATGCCGGTGACGCTGCACACTGTCGATGGCTACAAGCGCGGCATCGTGGTTGCCGTCGAAGAAGAAGAAGTGGTGTGCGTGTTGCTGGATGGCATCAAGCTGGGTACCGATCGTACCTATCTCGATCCGCTGACTGCTTCGGTGCAGGATTACGCCGACATCCATACCCACGACCTGGTGGTGGTAAAGCCGCACCAGTTGTTGCACGCCCGTTACAGCAGTCTCGATCCGGCAGCTTCCGATACGCTGCATTGACCCCATGACCGATTTCCCGACCGAGGTCGCCAGGCGGCGCACCTTCGCCATTATTTCGCACCCCGATGCCGGCAAGACCACGATGACGGAGAAGCTGTTGCTGTACGGTCGCGTGATCCAGAAAGCCGGCACCGTCAAAGGCAAGAAATCCGATCGTATGGTGACTTCCGATTGGATGACGATGGAGCAGGAGCGCGGCATCTCGATC
>DATJXP010000238.1:0-10739 GCA_035500035.1 Candidatus Acidiferrum sp.
AACGCTGAACTGATCGGCAAGAAGTACAACGACAAGACCAAGGTGGATGCACTGGCGGCGCAGTTGATGTTGGAGTCGTGGTTGGGGCAGAGCTTCTAGTTTGTCATGGCAGTCAGCACTGCCAGCGCATCTTCCACCAGCGCTTCGGGCGCCTTGGCAAGAAAGCTTGCCTTGCGGGTAATGAAATCCACGGATTTGACTTGATCGATCATGACGAAGCCGGTCAGTCTGGAATCCGCAGGCACCGGCAAGTGGAATGGAATCCGGCGATCCGTGTTTGTCAGCGGACAGACAAGAGCCAACCCGGTGTGCTTATTGAACAGGTAATTGCTGACGACCAACCCCGGCCGGCGGCCTTTTTGCTCATGGCCGGCCTGCGGATCGAAATTCAGGGCGATGAAATCGCCTTTATGGGGAACGTACTTTGCCATGAACACTCCTTTGTTTTATCGGCGGGTAGCGCTTACCAGACTTCCTTGCCGACCGGTTTGCCGAATGATTCTTCCTGCGAGCGATGGCCTTTCGGCATGCGCGATACCATTTCCGCCAAATCGAACTTCCGCTTCGTCTTCTTGATGACGATCTGGTCGGCTTCCGCCGTGACTTCCACCTGATCGCCCACGGCAATGGCGCTGGTTTCCAGCACATGCTTGGGCAGGCGCAGCCCCTGGCTGTTGCCCCATTTTTGTACTTTGGCCAGCATTTGGCGCACTCCAGCTATGTTTAGCCTATGTATAGCCCTGAATTCCGTTTTCGTCAACCGGACATTTTGTACGGTGACGCCGGGCAGACAGCGGGCTAACGCTTGACGACAAACGCCTGCTTGTCGTGCCGGGAAAAGCCGGCGGATTCGTAGAACCTGAACGTGCCCTCGTCGAGTCTGCCCGTCATCAACATCACCTTGTAGCAATCGTTGCTCCAGGCAAAATCCAGCGCGGCCTTGAGCGCGGCCTGCCCATAACCACGGCGCCGAAACTGTTTGTGGGTGACGACGTTTTCGATGACGGCGTATGGGCGGCACGAGCGGGTCAGGTTGGGAATGATGGCGATGGTGCAAGAGCTGACGAGTTGACCGTCAACGAAACCGCCGAAGTATTTGAGATGATCGGCGTGCCGGATCTGTTGCCACAGCGCTTCCACGTTCTCCTTGGCGGGCAACGGCGTATCGGTGTCGTGCAAATGCCCGTACAGCTCGAGCAGAGGCGGCAGATCGTCCTTGCGCAGTTCTCTGATGTTCATCGGTCATCGCATCCAACAATGATGGTAAGGCGCCATGGATTGCCTGCGCGCAACGGCGGCAATGCTACCAGCGGTCATGCGGCCTGCGCATCCATAAAAACTGGCAAAGTTGAAAATCTCCGCTAAATTGACGCTGAAACGACGCTGACCTGACATACGATTTACGTATATACTGCCTTGTATATACGTAATGGAACTTTCTTCATGACCATCGCCCGCATCTTCAAATCCGGCAACAGCCAGGCGCTGCGTCTGCCGAAAAAATTCCGCTTCAAGGCCGCCGAGGTTGAAATCTTCCAGCGTGGAGATGAGTTGGTGATCCGGGAGAAAGCCAAGGGAATGGCCTCTGCGTTCAATTTGCTGGCCGAGCTGGGAGAAGACTTGCCGGAAGCGAAACGTATTGATCCGCCGCCGCAAAAAAGGAAAGGACTCTGATGGCCGCCCGCTTCCTGCTCGACACCAATATCTGCATCTACATCCGCCAAAAGCGCCCACCCGAGGTGCTGGCCCGTTTCGAACGGCTGAAAGTGGGCGACGCAGGACTATCGGTGATCACCTATGGCGAGCTGTATTACGGCGCCGCCAAGAGTCCGCACCGGTTACAGGCCATGGAGAAACTGGATCATCTGATGAATTACCTTTCCGTATTGCCGTTGCCGGATACGGCGGCCAACTCCTACGGCGAAATCAGGGCCGCGCTGGAGGCCAAGGGCCAGACGCTCGGCGGCAACGATCTGTGGATAGCCGCTCATGCGAAGGCGGCCGGCCTGATCCTGGTGACCAACAACGAAAAAGAATTCAAGCGCGTGCCAGGCCTGAAAGTGCAGAATTGGGCGGCTGCTTGATCGGTAATTCCATACAAGGACCAATACCATGCATCGATTGCTCTCCCTCGCACTGATAACGGCAGCGTTGGCGGTACCAGTTGCCGACGCGCAAACCGCACCACGCTCAAAACCAACGGCGCAACCGCTCACCGACACCATCCCCGCCGCGCGTGACCGCGCTTATCCGGGCACGATGGTGTTGAACGTCGATGCCAGCGACACCGTGCAGCGCATCTGGCGCATCAGGCAGACGATTCCGGTTACCGCAGCCGGCACGTTGACGCTGCTGTATCCCGAGTGGTTGCCCGGCCATCACGCACCGCGCGGACAGATCGAAAAAGTGGCTGGCCTCCACGTCAGCGCCAACGGCAAGGAACTGGCATGGAAACGCAACTCGCTCGATGTGTTTGCGTTCCAGGTAGATGTGCCCGCCGGCGCAAAAGAACTGCAGCTGGAATTCCAGTTTCTCAATCCGACCGCCGACAACCAGGGCCGCATCACCGTTACCGACAAGCTGCTGAACCTCGAGTGGGACGCGGTGTCGTTCTACCCGGCCGGTTACTACGTGCGACAGATTCCGGTGCAGGCGACGGTGACCTACCCCGCCGGCTGGCAGGCCTTCAGCGCGCTGCGCGGCGAACTCAGCGGCGCGGTGATAAAGTACGAAAAGACCGATTACGAAACGCTGATCGATTCGCCGGTGTTTGCCGGCAAATACGCGCGCTCGGACGATCTCGGCAGCAATGTACACCTCGACGTCGTTGCCGATTCCGCCAAGGAACTGGAGGCGACGCCGGAGCAGATCGACAAGCACAAAAAACTGATCCAGCAAGCACTGACCTTGTTCGGCGCGCATCACTTCGATCACTACGATTTGCTGCTGGCGATTTCCAACGAGTTGGGTGGCGTCGGACTCGAGCATCACCGCTCGTCGGAAAACGGCGTCGATCCCGGTTACTTCATCAAGTGGAACGACGCGCTCGGCGATCGCTACGTGATGCCGCACGAATTGACGCACAGCTGGAACGGCAAGTTCCGCCGCCCGGCGCTGCTATGGACGCCGGATTACCGCACGCAGATGCAGGACGATCTGCTGTGGGTGTACGAAGGCCAGACGCAGTTCTGGGGTTACGTGCTCGATGCGCGCTCGGGCCTGTACAGCAAGGACGAAACGCTCGACGCCATCGCGGTGATCGCCGCACGGCTGGATCTCGCCAAGGGCCGCGAGTGGCGGCCGCTGGCCGATACCACGCACGACCCCATCATCGCCGCACGTCGGCCCAAGGGCTGGACCAGCTGGCAGCGCTCGGAGGATTACTACAACGAAGGTCTGCTGGTGTGGCTGGAAGCCGATGCCATCATCCGCCGCGAAAGCAAAGGCCAGCGCGGTCTCGACGATTTTGCGCGCGCGTTCTTCGGCATGCGCGACGGCGATTTCGGCGAACTCACCTACACCCGCGACGACGTGATCAAGGCGCTCAACGCCGTGCAGCCGTACGACTGGGCCGGCTTCCTCGCCGCGCGCATCGACGCTACCTCCAGCGAAGCGCCCAAGAACGGCATCACGCTCGGCGGTTATCGGCTGACGTATGGCGATACGCCGAACAGCATCACCCGGGACAGCGAGTCGTTCCGCAAGAATGTCGATCAGAGTTTCGGCATCGGCATGGCGATCAGCAATGCCGGCGACGTTACCGCCGTGGTGTGGGACAGCGCCGCGTTCAAGGCCGGGCTGACCACCGCGACCCGGGTGGTGGCGATCAACGGCGTCGAGTATTCCGGCGACGGCTTCAAGGAGGCGTTGAAGCAGGCGCAGACCAGCAAGCAGCCGATCCAGTTTTTGCTCAAGCAGGGCAAGAATTATGTGACGGTGCCAATCTCGTACACCGATGGCGTGCGCTATCCGAAGCTGGAGAAAACCGGCGACAGCGACGGCAGCCTGGACAAATTGTTGCAGCCGCGCAGCTGACGCGCTGCCACTGTTTACCGATTATTTTGCCGGCTGCTCTACCGGCTTCTCTACCGGCTTTCTGCTGTCGAACTGCTGCCGCAGCCGGCTGTATTTGACCAGCGCTTGCAGGAACTCGGGGTGCTCTTCGGCTATTTTCTTCATCTTGGCCTTGTAGGCAGCCGTCTGCTGGGCTATCGCCACTTCTGCCGGCAAGTGTGACGCAGTGGCGTTGGTATCGGACGACGCGCCGAGATCGACGAAATAATGCAGGCTCTCCAGGTAGTCCTGCGCATGCCCGCTCAACGCATCGAGCTTGAATTGCGGCGCACAAACCTCGCGTTCGAAATGGGTGCCGACCGGACGGAAATTGCTGCAGTTGATGGCGAAGCGTTTGTCGTCGTTGAACTTGTTGAAGATGTCGTAGGCATTGCGCTCGGCCGCCACCACCTGCTTGAGCAAGTCGCGCTCGCCGATGATGATGATCTGTTCCGGCTTGGCCTGGCTGGAAGCGCTCTTGGCAGCGTCGTCCGCTTCGTAGGCATGGGCAGCGAACGGCAAGGTTACGGCGAGAGTGATTACGGCAAATTTGATTTTCATGGCGTGGTCCCCTTTTCCCTGTCGCGGATATAGATACTGCAGATGACTGCAAGTGTCACTAGCGGCAATGATAGAAGCTGTATTTCTGCCGGAAAAGCAGCAAGTTTTGGCTTGGCGGCGTCTGTTCAGCTACCTGAACGGCGATCGTGCAAGGCCGTGAGCTCGGCGTCGGTCAGCACCTGATACTTGCCGCTCTCCAGCTCGCCCAAGGCTACCGGGCCGAACGCGAGGCGCTTGAGCTTGTTGACCTCGTGTCCGAGCGCCTTGAACAGCCGGCGGATTTCGCGGTTCTTGCCTTCGTGCAGCGTGACGAACAAATGCGATTCGCGTCCGCTCAATTTGCGCACGCTGACTTTGCTGGCTTGCAGCAACTCGCCGTCGTCCTCGATGCCTGCGGCCAGTTTGCGCAAGGTCTCGTCGCTGACCTTGCCATCGACGCTGACGGCGTACTCGCGCGCTATCGCATTGGCCGGATCGGTGAGAAAGCTCGACAGTTTGGTGTCGTTGGTCAGCAGCAACAGGCCGCTGGTGTGCAGGTCGAGCCGGCCGACGGCGTGCAGGTTGTGCAGCTCTGGCGGCAACAAGTCGAACACGGTCTTGCGGCCTTTGTCGTCGCTGCGCGTGGTGACGTAACCGCGCGGCTTGTGCAGCACGATGCAGATGCGCTGCTGTTGCTGCAACGATTTGCCATCAAGCGCAAAACGATCGCGCTCCGGTACCACGGGCAGTTGCGGGTCCTTTACCACCTTGCCGTTGACGGCGAGACGCCCGGCTTCGATCCAGCCTTGCGTTTGCGTGCGCGACGCCAGTCCGAGCTTGGACAGCGCCCGCACCAGCGGCACGGTGCCGCTCGGCGCCTTGGCATTGCCGGAACGAGTGACGGTTTTACCCTTGGCCGCGGGCCTGGCGGTCGCCCACGGTTTTTGGTTGTCGTTCACGCGATGGCCTTGCCGTCGAGGCTGACACCGTTGCGGTCGAGCTGGTATTGCTTGATGCCGGCGTCGCCTTTGTTGGCGGCCCACTCGTTCAACTCATCACGCTCGTTTTTGTAATCGAAAAACGGCACCGCCTGGCCGCACGAGGTTTGCACCAGATCGACGTTCAGCTCGAACAGCTGACGCGCGCCGGCATTGGGTGAAAACAAGGCGTAAAGCTCTACCCACTCGGGGCTGCGCGGCGTGATCGTGCGTGCAGTACCGTACACGCGCAGGATCAGCGCATTGCCTTCGAAGGCGCAGAACATCAGCGTCATGCGCGGCGTTTCCTGCAAGTGCGCGGCAGTCTCGTTGCCGCTGCCGGTGACGTTGAGCCACAGCACGCGGTTTGGCCCCAGCACACGCAAGGTATCCATGCCCTTGGGCGACACGTTGACGCGGCCATCGGGCGCGGCAGTGCCGACGAAGAATATCTTCTGTGCCTCGATGAACTGGCGGAACGAATCCTTGATCTCGGTGAAGCGTTTGGCCATGACAGCACTCCGTTGGGAGAAAATCTCGTGTGGGCCACGAGGGCTGACTTTATACTCCAATCCATGATTCCTGCCCAACCTAGCCGCACCGCCTGGCGCGTCGCACTCCGGCGCGCGGCGCATCAGCTGCTCGACAAACCGCAGGTGCTCGACGATCCGGTGGCGTTGACCATCCTGGGGCCACGGATCGCCGCCCAACTGTGGGCCAATCCCGCCGAAAACGAACGCGGCCCGGCCAGCGCCCACATGCGCGCCTTTCTCGCCGTACGTTCGCGCTTTGCCGAAGACCATCTGGCAGCGTGGCGCACGCGCGGCATCCAGCAATACGTGGTGCTCGGCGCCGGGCTCGATACTTTCGCTTACCGCATTCCCGCCGGGCCGTCGCTGCAAGTATGGGAAGTCGATCACCCCGCCACGCAGGCGTGGAAACGCAAATTACTGGACGAGGCACACATCGCCATTCCCGCCAACGTGCAGCACGTGGCGGTGGATTTCGAACATGACAATCTTGCCGACTGTCTGGCCCGTGCAGGCTTCGACATCAATGCCGGCGCCGTGTTCGCCTGGCTCGGCGTGGTGCCGTACCTGACGCAGGATGCAATCCGTGCCACGCTGACGTATATCGCCAAGGCGACCGGCAACGGCGGCGGCGTGGCGTTCGATTACCCGCTCGATCGCGCATCGATGACGTGGCGGCAACGCATCATGTTCGACTTGCTGGCGGCGCGCGTCGAGTCGGTCGGCGAACCGTTCCAGAGCAGTTTCGTACCGGAGCAGTTGCAACGGGAGTTGCGCGCGCTCGGATTTGCCGTGGCAGAGGACGCCAGTCCCGATCTCTTGAATGCGCGCTACTTCGATCATCGCAGCGACGAACTGAAAGTCGGCAGCCTGGCGCACATGATGTGGGCCGGCGCATGACCGTCAACGAACTCGCCACGCTCAAGAACCTGCGCCGCGTTTCGTTCACGCTTGCCACTTCGGGCCAGCCGAACGAGCGGCAGTTGGCGACGATAGCCGATGAAGGTTTCACCGTGGTCATCAATCTGGCGCTGCACGACGATCCGCGCTACTCGCTCGCCGACGAAACCGGCACCGTCACCGCGCTCGGCATGCAGTACTTTCATATTCCGGTGCGCTTCGATCATCCAACCCGCGCCGACCTTGATGCTTTTTTTCGCGCGATGACAGCGACCGAAGGCCGCAAGCGCTGGATTCATTGCGCCGCAAACTATCGGGTTTCGGCATTTCTCGGCTTGTACTGGACGCTGATACAAGGCCAGGACCAGGAGCAAGCGTTCGCGCTGCTGCGCGACGTCTGGCAGCCCAATGCCACGTGGGCGACTTTCATCGCCGATCAGCTACAATCGGAACGATCATGACTGCCGGAAATCTGCACTTGGGATCACCGCACCACGCAGGCGGTGGTGTTCAGGATCTGTGGAGCGCTGTAGCGGCCTGCCGTTGATAATGGAACTCAAACTCCAGGAGCGCTCTTTGATCCGTTCTGTCACAGCTGCCGATGCCACCGCCATTGCAGGCATCTACAACCATTACATCCGCGACAGCATCATCACGTTCGAAGAACTGCCGATCGATGCCGGCGAGATGGCGGCGCGCATAGCCGAGATAACCGCGGCCAAACTGCCGTGGTTGGTGGCCGAACGGGATGGCGCAGTCATCGGCTATGCCTATGCAACGAAATGGAAGACGCGTTCCGCTTACCGTTTTGCAGTGGAAACCACGATTTATATGGCACCACAGTGCACCGGTAGCGGCTTCGGCACGCAGTTGTATCGCGCGCTGGTTGACCGGCTGCAGGCTGGCGGCATTCATGTCGCCATCGGTGGCGTAGCGTTGCCGAACGCAGCCAGCGTTGCGCTGCACGAGAAACTGGGCTTTCGCAAAGTGGCGCAGTTCGATCAGGTTGGTTTCAAGTTCGGTCAGTGGATAGATGTGGGGTATTGGGAATTGTTGCTTTGATGGAGCCTGGCTTCACCGCGTTTTCCCGCCATTCATCGCATTGTTGCTGCGCGTTGTACGGCGAGTCCGTAGCATCTGCCTTACCGTCATGGCCTTGGAGACTTTTATGATCCGTTTGCGTGTTGCTGCCGTTGCTGCTTGTGCAGCATTGTCATGTTCGTTGGCGCTGGCCCAGCAGAATCTCAACGTCGCCAGATACAGCGCCAACGGCGAACTGCAGTATCCACCCGATCTGTATGCGTGGATCCAGACCGCGGCGTCGGTGGGCAGCGATTACAACGACAAGCCGATCGACGTCGACAACCCCGGCACCATCGGCGTGGTGCAGATGGAGCCGGCCGCGTACAAATATTTCATGGAGCACAAGAGTTACGCCGACGGCACGATGTTCCTGCTGACGTTCTACAAGCCGCAGCGCAAGAGCCAGCCGCAGCTGCAGGGTTTCGTGCAAGGTGACGTGATCCAGCGCGAGATCCACGTGATCGACAAGCAGAAGTACAAGGACAGCAACGGCCACGCCTTCTTCGTCTATCGCGGCGACGTCAAGAGCGTCGGCGCCATGCCGCCCGGCAATCCGTGCGTGGCATGCCATGTGCCGAACGGCAAGTTCGACGGCACGTTTGCGCAGTTTTATCCGGACATTCGCGCCAAGCTGGGAATCACGCCCTGACCTGCCCTATCGCAAGTCAGCCGTCGAAGTTATGGAAGCCCAGACTGGCGGCCTGGGCGTGGGAAATCGGACAGCCGCTTGCGCTGTAGCATTTGCTCATGGCTTCGAATGTCTTCAATGCCACGTCGGCACCGATGCCGAACCGGTTGATGTTGGGCTTGAGCTTGGTCAGCAACACTTCTCCGCTGTGCCGTATGGCGAACGTCATGATCTCTTGCCATGCTGCCTGCCCCATCGTGCGTATGCTGACCTTGTCTTTTTCCAGCGAACGGCCACCGCCATCGGGCCCGCTTGCATAAATGCTCGGCAAGCTGGTGCCGATGAAGGAGCGATAAGTGCCTTTCTGCACGGTGGCGGCCCTGCCGGCGGCAATCGACTCCTGATAGAAAATGATCAGCTCCAGGGTCTCTTCAAGTTCATTCTGCGTTCGCAAGTCCGTCAGTAATTTCAGCGATTGCAGTTCGGGGTCCGGCTTCGGCAACTGGAGATACTTGATATAGAGCGAGGAATATTGGTCCTTGGCATAGACACAGGGATGCGTGCGTGATTCGAAGTCTTGTTCGCTATGGCACGGCTCGGCGGATTGCAGCACTTGCAGCAGATTGCTGCACAGGCCGCTGCTGATCGCGTCATCGCAATGCGCGCCCAACACGGGTTTGTCGGCTTCCAGAAATACCAGCGGGGCATGCAGCCTGAAGTCTGCTCCCTGATCGACGATGCGCCGCGTGCCGCCCATCATCGCTATCGTGCAGGCACTGGCGCAGATAACGTTCTTCATGGCCGGCACGCGTACCGTGGCGCGGTTATCGCGCAACATGCGGCCGATCCGGATGCCTTCGAGCAGCGAACCGCCAGGGGAATTCATCCACACTTCATCGTAATTGCGACGACGCAAGGCAACGGAAACCCTGGCGGCACTGCCCTGGGTGAAGCTGCCGTCGAATTCCGACTTGTCGGGCTCGATCTTGCCGACCAGCCACAGTATGCGGCGATTATTGATGAGGACGGGGCCTTCTGCATGCATCGGTGCATCGAGCGGCGACTTGGGCGAACTCTGGGCCCAACTGGAATCGGCGACGAACAGACACGGCAACAGGAATGCGAAGAGCAGGAATTTGCGGCGAAGGAAAGTAATGGGACACCACCTTGTGTCGGAAGAAGGTTGGTTTATACCTGTGCCCATAAATCTTGGCAACGAAGTTGTTCAAGTCGGTGTCGGGCTTGCTTGCGTCAACGGCATGCAGCGCACCAATTCCGGCTACACCCATCTCAGCGTGGCGCCAGGCAATGTGATGCCGGCGTTTTCGGTGGAGGACAAGTGATAGTTTCGCCTTTTGGGCGTCACTCATTTTGAACGGCACACGTATCGGAGTTAATGGGAAACCGCTATCAGCAATTAATAGGAAACTTGTTTTGCGGAACAGCTTGAAAGCCAACCTTCCAATTTCAGCTTGCGGGAAAAAGAGTTACTAATTAGCCTCTGACGCATGGAAGAAACGAAGTGCGCATGCGCACTAACAAAATGTTAGGTACTCATGAAGCTACTGCTCCCTCTCGCATTTATGTTCATGGTCTATCTGGCAGGGTGCCAATCGAACAAATTCGGGAAATGCGTAGAAGAGGCAGACTATGTAACACCTAGCTGCTTATACAACGGCAATTACCCAGCTTGCCATTTGAGTGATACGGATTACCTTATTGCTCAGAAAAACGCTTGGGAGATAGAAGGCGCGCAGTTTAAGGAAGCGTTGCACCTTAACACTGGGAAATCGCAAGACCTCGGCGAAGTCTGCAGGTTTTACATAACTATAAAGCCAGAGATAAATGCCATGGAGCCATATCAATGGATGGTATATATAAACAAAAAAACATTAGCAGCTACTCGTTACGTTCCAGTACGTTGGTAGCCGTACCTAACAATCCGTTCCAAAGTGACCAAAGCATGTCGTCATGCCTTTTGCATTCGCAAAAGCCACGCCAACATACTTTGGCCCCTGAACAGGGGCG
>DATJXP010000239.1:0-5450 GCA_035500035.1 Candidatus Acidiferrum sp.
ATGTTCGCGGCCGAAGTGAGCAACCAGACCTACAACCACATCGGCGTGTCGGACGCGTTCCATCCGCTGTCGCATCACCAGAACGATCCCAACAAGATGGACCGCCTGATGAAGATCCAGGAATACCACACCAAGGTATTCGCCAAGTTCGTCGACAAGATCGCGGCACTGCCCGATGGCGACAACGGTTCGATGCTGGACAACGCGATGTTCCTGTACGGCAGCAACATGAGCAACTCGAACGCGCACGATCACTGGCCGCTGCCGCTCAGCATCGTCGGCAAGGCCGGCGGTCGCATCAAGGGCGGTCAGCACATCATGACGGCGGAACGCACGCCGGTGTCGAACCTGATGCTGACCATCCTCGATCGCGTCGGCATCAAGCAGGACCAGCTCGGCGACAGCACGGGCCTCGTCAGCGAAGTGTGAGTGCACGCCGCGGCTGCGCGGCCCCAACCGGAGCGACACCATGAACAACCGATTCGTCACCAGAACCCTCGCCGGCGCCGTGTTGACCGCGTTGCTGGCCAATGCCGCGCTGGCGGTGGAAGGCAACGAACAGCAGTTGCTGGCGCTGGCGAGCAGCGGCAATACCAAGGGTGCGCTGTCGCTGCTGAAGAACAACACCGACGTCAACCAGTCGCAGGCTGACGGCACCACCGCGCTGCACTGGGCGATCTACTACAACGACGCCGACCTGGTGAAGAAGCTGATCGCGCAGAAAGCCGACGTGCACGCCAAGAACGAATTCGGCGCCACGCCGATGTCGCAGGCCGCGATCGCCGGCAACGTCGAAATCCTCAAGGCGTTGCTCGATGCCGGCGTCAAGGCCGATGAGGCCGGCGCCGACGGCCAAACGCCGTTGATGGTGATCGCGCGCACGCCGAACGTAAAAGCCGCCGAACTGCTGATCAAGGCCGGCGCCAACGTCAACGCCGCCGAACAATGGCGCGGCCAGACCGCGCTGATGTGGGCCGCCGCCGAAAAACAACCGGCGATGCTGCAATTGCTGATCGACAAGGGCGCCAAGGTGGATATCAAGTCGGCACCCAACAACTGGGAACGCCAGGTCACCGCCGAGCCGCGCATGAAAATCCTGCCGCCCGGCAGCCTGAGCGCACTGCACTACGCCGCACGCGAAGGTTGCACCGAGTGCGTCGCCAAACTGATCAAGGCCGGCGCCGATCTCAACATCGTCGATGGCGACGGCGTCACGCCGCTGGTGATGGCCGGCCTCAACGCGCGCTGGGATTCTATGAAGCTGTTGCTGGAAGCGGGCGCCAACCCCGACAAGTGGGACGTGTACGGCCGCAATCCGCTGTACATGGTGGCCGACTACAACACGCTGCCGCACGGCGGCCGCTCCGACAAGCTGTCGGACGACTTGGCCAAGCCGCTCGAAATCGCCGACCTGATTCTCGCCAAGGGCGGCAACGTCAACCTGCAGTTGAAACTGTTTCCGCCGTATCGCGCGCTCGGCCCCGACCGCGGCGCCGACGGCTTGCTGAAAACCGGCACCACGTCGCTGTTCCGCGCCGCGCGCGGCGGCGACCTGGCGATGACCGATCTGCTGTTGAAGCACGGCGCGCTGGTGGATCTGCCCAACGAAGACGGCCTGACGCCGTTGATCGTCGCCGCCGGCATCCGCGCCGCCGCCATCGATACGCGCGGCAAATACCGCACCGAGAAAGAAGGTTACGCGGTGACCAAGCGCTTGCTCGAGGCCGGTGCCAACGTCAACGCGGCCGACAACTTCGGCCAGACTGCACTGTTTGGCGCTGCTACCAGCGCGTGGAACTCAGTTGTGCAGTTGTTGGTCGACAACGGGGCTGACCTCAATCACAAAGATTCTGCCGGCAAGACTGCGTTGGATGCTGCGCTGGGCAAAGCCGGGCAGTTCGGTCGTGGTTCAGGCGGCGATCCGCATCCTGAGACTGCGGCGCTTATCGAAAAGCTGGCTGCTGCCAAGAAGTAAGCGGCTGTCTGGGTTCTGCGCAGGCGCCAAGCGCTGAGACTCCCCGACTTGTGCGGCTCGCTCGCTTACGCTCCTCGCCCGCACAATCGGCTCGCCGCGCTTGGCTAGTCGAGAATGGAGCAGCCGCTTACGTCTTGATCAGCGCGGGCGGTCTTTCGCTCAACTCTTAGTGAGCCGGCGTCGGAAGTTGTCCATACGAGGTATCAAGAAAAACCTCATAAGCAGACTGCGCTTGTTCTAGCTGGTGAAGTGGAACAGTTGCCGAAGTGGCGACCTTGAGTTTGACCGCGCCGCTTCCGGCATAGATTGGTTTATTGCTCGACAAATCCTTCAGCGTGACAACCAGATTCACGGCATCGCCGTCGACGGCCTTCGATTCAAGTCTCATCTCATATCCCTGTGGCGACGTGATGGTCGATGCCTCCGTTAGCCGCAACAGTACGCCATTGCTGTATGTGTTTACCTTGCCCTCGACAGTTTTCTTGATCGTAAAGTGTACGACCAGACCATCCTCTGCAAATGAAGTAGTAGCGAGAACCAAACCTGATATCGCGAGTATTTTTGCTTTCATCAAGAAACTCCATTTGCCTGTTGTTCTGCTCGATAGCATTGGTAAGCGCAAGCGCTTGGCGGCAGAGCTGAACTCAATGCCGCTTGCCGAAGCCATTCATATGACGCGAGCTGGTCGATAAGTCTTTGGGGCCACCCGCAAAACAACCCGCCAGATCGCCTGCTTTTTCCAGTGCAGAAACAAACTGAATCGGTACTTGTCGCGCTATATAGGCAACGAGGGCGCGACGAATCAGTTCCGATTTGCCGATTCGGGCAGTTCTGGAAGCTTTCTTCAGCACAGCTTCAAGTTCAGGGGAGATTTTCAATTTAAGTACACTCATGCGAACCTCGTCAGCAATACCAGCGCTTTGATAATACGATCAATGGGAACGAAAAAACGAAAGGATAGAGGCTAGCATCACTGGCTCGTCGCGCTCGGCTAGGCCAGAATGGTGTGGTTGCTTACGTCGCCTGTCAGGACTCAAGGATGATCAAAGCCAAAACTATTAAGCTCGCGTTGCCCCCCGAAGTGCCAGAAATTGTCCATGTCGACTACGATCTTTGGGTGCTGCGTTTGACGCTACGTTTCGCTTCAATGAAGGAGCCGTTCTACCTTCAGTTTTTCAATACGCGAGGTTTCCGCGTCCTTGATGAGGGCGACTTGCTGGAATTCTGGAAACCGGAAAACCGTCTTGCGGGGGTCGCTTGGGAAATCGAAAGTGGTGGTTGGCTGGATCTCGAAAAAACCAGAAGTGGATTTCTTTCTGCATTACACCCTGCTAGAGAATTTCTGGTAGTTGGTGCGAACGAGTGCGTCAGCGTCATTGGCACATCAATCCCCGGGTGTTTTAGCGCAAAACCCTGACAAGCGGCCGCGCTGACCTCGATCAGCCAAGCGTGGCGAGCCAGTCGCGCCAAGGAGGGAGCGGAGCGACCGGATGCGCGAGCTGGGGAGTCTCAGCGCTTGGCGATGGAGCTGCACTCAAAAGCCGCTTGCAGGTTATCCTTCCTGTATCATCCCAACAATTGCTATAAGAGTGCAAAGTCACCGCGATCAAAGGGGAGCATGATGAAAATCGCCAATCTGAACAAAATCGTCGCCGCCGTATTGCTACTGAGCGGCCTCGGCAGCGTAGCCCATGCGCAATACGTGGCTGACCCCGGCTTCAAGAGCGTCGGCCGCGGCGCACCGCTGAAGGCGGTGATTCCGTCGGTGTCGCTGCCACCGTTTGGGCAACAGACGTCGCCGGATGCGGAGAAAGCCATGCTGGCGTTCATGAACAATCCCACTTGGGTCGGCCCGATGGCATTCGGCATGCCGCAGAACACCGACCCCGCGCATTGGCAACCGCCGCTGCTGAACGTGGCCGGCGCGTGGAATGGCGCGGTTCCGGCCGGTGTAAAAGCGTTGCCGGTCGATCTGTTCACGTCGAAGGATTTCTACAAAGACAAGGCGCTGTGGCTCGACAAACGCTACTTCCGCTGCAACTCGCCGGAAGGCCTGGAGATGCAATACGGCGCGATTTTCGGCGCCACCATCGGCAGCAATCCGCCGCGCTCGGCGGCGTGGGGCTACTGCGATCGCGACTACCCGCGCGAAGCCATCGTCAGTCCGTACGGCTTCAAGACCGCACAAGATCACTACGAAGCGTTGATGGCCGAGACGAAAAAACGCGGTGGCCCGACCAAGCACACTTACGCCACCGTGCCGGGCGAATTGAACGGAAGGTATTTGCCGGCCAATCCGTTTGAAAACTGGTACTCGCTGATGCTGTCGGTGCAGTTCGCCACCGTGATGTCGTTGCTGACACCGGAATACCAGCAGCGCCTGGTGCAGGACGCCTATCACCAGGCCAACACCAATGCGCCGCAATGGCCGTCGCAATATTGCTGGCCGGAAGGCTTCATGCGCCGCTGGTACGCGTGGGCGATCCAGTTTCCGCAGTCGGTCATCGTCACGCCGTCATTGGTGCAGTTCATGTCCGGCGTCGCCGACAACTTCGTCACCAACATCCATATCGGCCGCGAGTTCCGCATGGACGGCCCGGTGCCGCGGCTGGGAGCGAACGTGCCGCGCTGGTACGGCGAAACCATCGGCTTCTGGGATCACGACGCGTTGATCACGTGGACTTCCAACATCCAGCCGTGGACCGCGCACGGCGCGTTCGAGTTTTCCGGCAAGATGCAGAGCATCGAAATCTACACGCCGGTGCGCGACAAGAGCGGCAACGTCACCTCGCTCAATCACGAAGCGGTGTTCTACGATCCGGAAGCGCTGGTGGATCCGATCCGCATCGTCACCAACTACAAGCGGCTGGGCGGCTTCGAAGACGGCGCACCGATCGAGTACATCCGCTGCAATCCCACCATCTATCCGGTCAAAGGCCACGCGACCGCCGTGCGGCCCGGCCAGGTGATCGAGTACGAAGTCCCCGATATGTTTGGGCGGCCGTGGGCGCAGATTGTCGAGAAGTACTTTGAGCAGGGGATGGAGAAGCCTAAGGATGCTGACGATGCTCTGTTCGATTTCGGCGGCTCGGATAAGAAGTAAGCGGCTGTCTGGGTTCTGCGCGGCGCCAAGCGCTTGCGCTCCCCGACTTGTGCAGCTCGCTCGCTACGCTCCTCACTCGCACAATCGGCTCGCCGCGCTTGGCTTGTTCAGAATGATGGGGCCGCTTACTTCTTTTGCTATGCGTGATGGCCATGCCTGATACGCAAAACATGGAACGACTCTTTGAAGCCTGTGGAAACTTGGATGTGGCCGGAGTACGCACCGCTATTGCTAGGGGAGTAGACCTGGAATGCCGCAATGTCGAGGACAACACGCCGCTACTGTGCGTCATAGATGTAGTTTCTTGGAATCCACCCGCCGCGATCGAGATTGCTCGGCTTTTGCTTGCTGCTGGGGCAGACATCGAAGCGC
>DATJXP010000240.1:0-6884 GCA_035500035.1 Candidatus Acidiferrum sp.
CTGCGCCCGGCGGGACTGATGCCGCCAAAACCAACGATTACCGGCAAGTGGGACATGGTGCGTCTCTTTATATTGTTGGGAGCATCATAGTCAGCACAGAGTACAGCCTTAATTCAATTAAGGACAAATTATAGTTAAATATAGCCATATTGATGGCTGACTAGCAGAAGTGTGCGGAACCAGGCTGGCTCGGATAAGCCAACCATGACGGCAAGCATTTCGCGCGGCATCATGCCGGTTGGGCAGCAGAGAGAAAGTGCGTGTTACAGGTCATTCATCAGCAGTTGGGGATCCCGTCAGACTACGGTGTGCGTTGCGGCATGCCGCTGCAGGAAGAGTGCGGCGATCTGGTGTCGGTGGGAGCGGATGCCTTCGGTCGCCCGGCGCAATTGGAGGCGGCCACCGCGGCGGCCTGGAACCAATTACAACAGGCGGCGGCATTGGCCGGTCACACGCTGCAACTGGTGTCGGCGTTTCGCAGCATCGATTACCAGCGTCAGCTGTTCCAGCGCAAACTCGAGCGTGGGCTGGCCATCGCCGACATCCTCAAGGTGAACGCCGCGCCCGGCTACAGCGAACATCACAGCGGCCGCGCGCTCGATCTCGGTTGCGATGGCTATGCGCACCTGGAAGAAGAATTCGAGCGGAGTCCGGCCTTCGCCTGGTTGACGGCGCACGCGCGCGAATTCGGTTTCCGGTTGTCGTTTCCGCGCGACAATCCGTACGGCGTGCTGTACGAGCCGTGGCACTGGTACTTTGAAGGAATTTGACGGAAATATTTGAAGGATAAAAACGGAAGCGGGAAGGTCTAAAGTTTTTTGGCGTGTCGCCGACGGTTCCGGCGCCAAAAAAAGATGCAATATCTAAGCACCGCGGATACGGCAAAACAAGGGAAATTTGCGACATCGCAACTAAATTAACCCAATCCTGTTTTCCTGCTGAAAATCGTTTGACAGTGCCTCGTCGCGCGGGCGTAGTATCGAAGGCGAGGGACAGGAAGCTCCCGTCAGGGAGACCGTCCCTCAGTCAACCAACAGCGTTCAGGAGGCGCACCGATGATTAGCAATACGCAAGTGCTGTTTCGTGGTATCGAATCCAGCCCTTCTGTTGAAGAAATCGTCCACAAACGTCTGGAAAAGCTGGAGAGGTACAGCGACAAGATCCAGAGCCTGAAAGTAGTTCTCGAAGCTCCACATCAACATCACCACAAGGGCCGTGTCTGGCACGTCAGCGTGGAAGCGTTGATCCCCAACCACGACATCGTGGTCGCGCATGATCATCACGACAACCATGCACACGAAGACATCTATGTCGCCATCCGCGACGCTTTCAATGCCATCGAACGCCGTCTCAAGTCCGTGACCAGCAAGCAGCAGTCACGCCGCCAGGGCAAGCGCGTCGGCGAGGGTGTTGGTGGGAGTATTGGTGGGGATATTGGTGGGAATATTGGTGAGAGTGTCGAACTGAAAGTCAGAAAGGAAGCTTGAGATCAGCCGCAACGGCTGAGCGATAAGACCGTCAGCAAACAGGTGTCAGACTAACCGCCGCCGGCTCCACAAGAGTCTGGACGTGCAGGTTACTCTGGCACCGGAACCCTCCCTCGCTTCACCTCATTCCTTGCTGTTCACCTGGAACAGTTTCTTCCTGACCAGCTCGCGGTACGCGCTGGGCGACACCGACATGCTCTTGCGGAACTGCGCGGCGAACTGGTTGCCGTCGCCGTAGCCGCAATGATCGGCGATCTCGGCGATCGGCAGATTGCTGCTCTTCAGCAGTTCCTTGGCGTTGTCGAGCCGCACCTGTAGCAGGTATTGCAGCGGGCTCTTGCCGGTCGCCGTCTTGAAGCGGCGGTTCAGCGTGCGCACGCTCATGCGGTACTTGCCGGCGATGGTCTGCAATGTCAGCGGTTCGTGGTAGGCGTTGTGCAGCCAGTCCTGGATTTCGATCACCGTCTCGTCCTGGTGGTAATGCTGCGGCATCTGGTTCAGGAAGCTCGACGTGTAGCTGCGTTTCAATTCGTGCGTGAAGTGACGCGACACTTCGTTGGCTATGTCCTGGTCGTAGTGTTGTTCGATGAAATGCAGCATCACGTCGCGTACCGAGTTGACGCTGCCGGCGCAGTACAGGTTGCCGGCGCGCGTGATGAAGCGCTCGCGCTGCAGGATCACTTTCGGATAGGTGGCGGCGAACTGGTCGAAGTAATACCAGTGCGTGGTCGCCACCTTGTGATCGAGCAGGCCGGCCTCGGCGAGAAAATAACTGCCGGTGCCCACGGCGCAGATCGGCGTGTCGGCATGCTGGCGCAGCCATGCCAGCAATTGCGGATAGTGGCGCGCCACGCCCTTGGGATTGCCCCACAGTGCCGGCAGGATGATCAGGTCGGTGTGTTTGACATCGTCGAGCGTGTGATGACAAACCAGTTCGAGCCCGGCGGTGAGCGGAATGTTGCCGCCGGCCGGATGCACCAGTTGCAGTTGCAGCTTGCGGTAGTTGTCGCCCTGGATGCGCTTGATCAGGTCGGCCGCGTTCAGCATTTCCATCGGGATGGTGAGGCTGGTGCCCAGCACCTTGCGGAAACCGATGACGGTGACGTGCTGCAACATCTAGCCCCCGGCAGAATCGCGATAGCTGACGGAAGTGATCACGTATTCGCGCCGGCCCTTCGGCGTGTCGATCGCGAACTCGGCATCGACGCCCTTGCCGAGCAGCGCGCGTGCCAGCGGCGAATCGATGCTGATGTAGCCGCGTGCGGGATCGAGTTCATCGGGGCCGACGATGCGATAGCGTGCCGGCGCTCCCTGTTCGTCTTCGAGTTCGACCCAGGCACCGAAATACACCTTGTTCGGATCGCTCGGCGGATCGCGTACTACTTTCAACACTTCGAGTCGTTTGCGCAGGAAGCGCACGCGGCTGTCGATTTCGCGCAGCCGCTTCTTGCCGTAGGTGTATTCGGCGTTTTCGGAGCGGTCGCCCTGCGCCGCCGCTTCGCTGACCGACTGCGTGACTTTCGGCCGTTCGATGCGCCACAACTGTTCCAGTTCGGCGCGCAAGGCTGCTTCGCCTTCGACGGTGATGTAGGGCGCCATCGGCGGCGCGGGCGGGCGGTAACGCGACATGGAGATTCACGCCAGGCGGAAGCGATGCGTCATTGTCGTCATTGCGGCTGCAAAGGCAATTCCAGTTGCACCAGGTTGCGGTTCTGGCGCAGGCGAACGCCGACGCCGAGCAGGCGCACCGGCAGGCGACTGCGTTCGAAGCCGGTGCGGCACAGCGCGAGGTAGCCTTGCAGCTCGGGTGCGCTTGCCACCTGTTCGACCGTGGTCGAGACGAAGTTGCTGAATTTGAGTTTGACGAATTGCTTGTTGATGGCTTCTGCCACCTCGCGCTTGTCGAGCCGCTGTTGCAACTCATCGAGCAGCGCCGGCAACGCGGCGAGACATTGATCGACGGTTTGCAAGTCGGCGGCATAGGTCTGTTCGACGCTGATCGACTTCGGCGCATGATCGACGGCGATTTTGCGGTCGTCCTCGCCGCGGCACAGCGCATACAGGCGTTCGCCGAAACTGCCGAACAGTTCCAGCAATTGCGGCTTGGTGTAGGTCTGCAAGTCGGCACAGGTGTCGATGCCCATCAATTGCATCTTCTTGGCGGTGACCTTGCCGACGCCGTGGATCTTCTTCACCGGCAGCGTCAGCATGAATTCCGCCACCTGGTCGGGCGTGATGACGTACTGGCCGTCCGGCTTGTTCCAGTCGCTGGCGATCTTGGCGAGGAACTTGTTCGGCGCGATGCCGGCCGACAGCGTGATGCCGATTTCTTCGCGCACACGGCGGCGGATATCGCGGGCGATCAGCGAACCACTGCCTTGCAGTGCGGTGCTGTGGGTGACGTCGAGAAAGGCCTCGTCGAGCGACAACGGTTCGATCAGGTCGGTGTAGTCCTGGTAGATGCAGTGGATTCGCTGCGACGCCTCGCGGTATTTCTCGAAGTTCGGCGGAATGATGATGAGATCGCGGCACAGGCGGCGCGCGGTGGCGGACGCCATCGCCGAATGTACGCCATAGCGGCGCGCTTCGTAGTTGCAGGTGGAGATGACGCCGCGGCGGGTTTCGTCGCCGCCGACGGCGACCGGCAGGCCGCGCAGCGCGGGATCGTCGCGCATCTCGACCGCGGCATAAAAGCAGTCGCAATCGCAATGGATGAACTTGGTCTGCACGTTGGCCATGGCGCTTCACTTCTCGTCGAAGCTGAACACGCCATCCCAATCGTGTGGCGGCGACTGCATGAATCGCTGCAGCCGTTGCCGATAAAGCGCGACGATGCCGTTGCGCAGCGCAGGCAGATGGGCGGCGCCGGCTTCGTAGTCATCGAGTGCGGCAGCCGCGGCCTGCCAGTCGCCACGCTGCCACCGCTGCAGGAAATGTTCGAACCGGTGCACGGCCCGCAACGCGACCTGATCGGTGACGTCAGCGGGCAGCACGGTGTGGATGCGCACCGGTGTCTGCTTGCCCTTGACCCGGACCAGGTCGAGCGGCAGATACAGGAACTGCGGCGCCGCCGCACGGATGCTGTCGCTGACGATGATGTCGACGCCGTAGGGCTTGCACAGGTTTTCCAGCCGCGACGCCAGATTGACGCCGTCGCCGATCGCCGTGTAATTCAAGCGTTCCTGCGAACCCATGTTGCCGACCACGACGCGGTCGTTGTGGATGCCGATGCGCATCGTCAACCGCGGCAGACCACGTGCGGTCATTGCCGCATTGAGCCGTGCCAGCGCAGGCGCCACCGCCAGCGCGGCCTCCATGGCATGGCGCGCGGCGTCAGCGTCGGCCAGCGGCGCGCCGAACAGCGCCATCACCGCATCGCCGATGTATTTGTCCACCACGCCATGATGCTGCTCGATGACGGCGCCCAGCATCGTGAAGTATTCGTTCAGCAGCGCCAGTACCTGCTGCGGCGGCCGGCCTTCCGACAACGTGGTGAAACCGTGGATATCAGTGAACATAATGGTGACTTCGCGTTCTTCGCCGCCGAGCTCGGGTTGCTTGCCCAGTAGTTCGTTGGCAATCGCGGGCGAGACCACCTTGCCCAGCAGCGCACGCACGCGTTCCTTCTCGGCCAGGCCGCCGGCCATCGCGTTGAACGCAGTGGCCAGTTCGCCGAACTCGTCGCGATGGGCGATCTGCACCTGCTGGCCGTAATCGCCGGCGGCGATGCGGCGTACCCCCAGCGTCAACAGTTGCAGCGGTTGCGTGACGTTGCGCGCCAGCAACACCAGCACCGCCACCAGCACGAGCATGCTGAGCGCGAAAATCGCGATCAGGCGTTGTTGCAGCGCCTTGAACGGCGCGAGCTGCTCGGCCAGTGAACGCTGCAGCACGACCTGCACCTCGGCCGTCTTGCTGAGCGGGTTGGTCAGCGTGACGTAATCGTCGTCGCCGAGCCGCACCAGCGACGAATTCCCGCTGCCGGTGAAAGAAGCAGCCAACTGCGCGGGCAACGGTGCCGGCAGCGTGGAGCCGCTGACCTGCCAGCGGCCATCGCGGTCGCGGAACAGCACGCTGACATCGGCCGCCACCGTTTGTTTGAACGAAGCAGTGAAGGGCCCGCCGATTTCGAAACCGATCGCGAGCCAATCGACCAGGTCCGGCGCCAGCATCGGCATCACGGTGACGTGGTAGGGCTTGCCGTCGATGACGAGTACGTCGCTCGCTTCCGGATATTCGCCCTTGGTGTCGAGCGCCTTGGCCCGGTCGATCAGCGATTGCCACTCGGTAACTGCATCTTTCAGATCCGGGCGGCGGGTATCCGCCAGCAGTTTGCCGTCCCGGGCGGAGGCCAGCGCGATGAAGTCGGCGGTGACGAGACGCCCCAGCAGGTTGTTCATCGCCGACAACAGCGTGGCGCGATCGGCGGTGAGCACCTGGCGGAAGGCGTAATCGCTGGAGAGCGCATCGCCGGCGATGGCGAGGTTGTCGTTGCGGTCGGTGACGGCGGCGTTGAAGTTGGCGGCGCCGATGGCGAGATCGTGCCGGATCAGTTCCTGCGCATTGCCGGAGTTGGCGCGGGCGACCAGCAGGTAGATCGCGATCAGCACCGCCAGCAGCGGGATCAGCAGCAGCACCAGCAAGCGGGTGCGGAAGTGCTGGAAGGACAGGTTCATGGCGTGGTCATCGATCAGTAGTGCGAATCGCCGCGATGGGGCGCACGCATGGTCATGCGTTTCGGCAGTACGTCGAGTTGCCGGTTCAGCGTGACGTCATTGCCGCCGGTCGCGTCGAGCGTCAATTGCACGGCTTTTTCCTGCGCCAGGCGCGGATGCCAGATTTCCACCGCCCAATGTCCGGCCGGCACGTTGGCGATGGTGGCCTTGCCGTCGTGCACTTCAGCGAACCATGGCGTGTTGAGCACGAGGATGTAACCGATCATCTGATCGTGGATGTTGCAGCCGAGCGTGACGATGCCGGCCTTGTCGAACAGTACCGGCGCGGCCGGCTGGCCTATATAGAGCGGCAGTTCGAAGGTCTTGGCCTCGGATTGGGAATAGACCTGGTGGCGGATGTTGTCGGAGTTGGGAAAATTCACGTTCGAGCCGACGACGACGGCACGCACGTGCGGCACGAAGGTCTTGTTGATCTGGTCTATCCGCACCGTCTGCGTCGCTTGCGGTTTCAGCGGTCCGATCTTGCCGTCGACGTTGACGACATAGACTACGGCATCTTCCACCGGCGCGCCTTTCTGGTCGGTCAGCGTGACCGTCAGCGAAGCGGCGGCAACCGGTCCGCCGGCGGCAAATGCAGCCAGCGACAGGAGCAGTCGGTGCAGGAATCGGCGAGAGAACGGAAGCATGGCGGCGACCTGGTCAGTATCAGAAGTTGTGCAGA